>DATLBM010000347.1:0-7744 GCA_035526885.1 Thermoanaerobaculia bacterium
CCGTTCCCATTCCGAACACGGCAGTTAAGCTCTGCATCGCCAATGATACTGCGCGGGCAACTGCGTGGGAAAGTAGGACGCCGCCGGGATATTTTTTGAAAGGGCCTTCGAGCAATCGAAGGCCCTTTCGCTTTTCAGGCGTATCTCTACAATGCCACGCAGTGAGGCGTAACCTCGTCGCCAACGTCGCCGGCACCGCCTGGTCGGGTTTACTGACCCTCGCCCTGGTCCCCCTTTACGTTCGCTTCCTCGGCACCGAGGGTTATGCCCTGATCGGGTTCTATACCTCGCTGTTCGCAGTGGTCGTGCTTCTCGACTTCGGACTGGGGCTCACCGTCAACCGCGAGCTGAGCCGCCTCTCCCTGCATGACGATCCGCGGCGGCGCGCACTCGACGTCCTCCGCGCGGCCGAGGTGGTGCATTGGGCGATCGCGCTCATTGCGGGCGCTCTGCTCTACGTCGCCGCCCCCTGGCTGGCCGTGCACTGGCTCGACGCGCGGACGCTGGCACCCGGCGCCGTCACCGTCACCCTGCGTTTCACCGCGGCGGCCCTGGCCTGCCGTTTTCCCTACGGCGTCTACGCCGCCGCTCTCCTCGGATTGCAGCGGCACGTCTCGTTGAACGCCGTCCTGATCGCGATGAGCACCGTCCGCGCCGCGGGCGTAATCGTGCTGCTCTTCGTTGTCGCGGCGGACGTGCGCATGGTGATGGCGTGGGAAGCCGGCGTCGCGCTTCTGCAGACGCTGCTCGCGGCAACCATCGCGTATCGCGCGCTCCCGCATGGCACTGCGAAGCCGCGCCTGCACTGGCCGGTGCTGCGCGAAGGCTGGAGCTTCGCCCGCACGGTAGCGGTCATCGGCGTGCTTTCGGCCCTCGTCTCGCAGATCGACAAGCTCGTCGTCAGCCGGCTCCTGCCGCTGGCGGAGTTCGGCGCGTACGCCGTGGCGGTGACGATCGGCGGCGTGATTGCGACGATCGCAGTGCCCATTCAGGCGACGATCTTCCCGCGTTTCTCGCGCCTCGTCGCCAGCGGAAACGACGCCGAACTGCGCCGCGCCTTCCGTAGTGCCGCGCAACTGTTCGCCGTTACGGTGTTGCCCGCTGCCGCAATAGCGGCGATTTTCAGCCGCGAGCTGATCACTCTCTGGACGCGCAACGCCGCCCTGGCGAACGAAGTGCGCTGGACCACGGCGCTGATCGCGACCGGCTCGGCGCTTTTCGCAGCGATGAGCATTCCTTACGCGCTGCAGCTCGCACGCGGATGGCTGACGCCGTCCGTGATCAAGACTCTCGGATCCGTGATCCTGCTCGTGCCGGCGACGATCTGGGGCGTGGCCCGTTTCGGCGCGGTGGGAGCTGCAACCGCGTGGCTGATCGTAAACGCGCTGGCCCTCGCGTACGACGTCACCGCGACGCTGCGGCGACTCTGAGCAGCGCCTCGAGGAACGCGCGCCCGAACGCCTCTTCGTTGAGCTCGTGCAGCACGCGCTCGCGGTTGCGCTCGATCGTCGCGCGCGCGTCGTCGCGGTACGCGCGCAGAAGCGCGGCGGTCAGCGCATCGACGTCGCCCGGCGGGAACAGCCACTCCGCGGGCAACACCTCGGGCAGCGCACCGACGGTCGCCGCGACGATGCGCAGTCCGTATCCCATCGCCTCCAACGCCACCAGCGGAAACCCCTCGTGCCGCGACGGAATGGCCACGAGGTCGACGCCCGAATAGACGTCCGTCATGTCGTCGAGCCATGGCAGGCGGCGGACGATGTTCGTCAGTCCGAGGTCGGTGAGCAACGTGTCGATGCGCGTTGCGTCCGGACCGTCGCCGACGAAGAGCACGCACAACCGCGGGATGCCGGATTGAATGCGTGCGGCCGCGCGCAACAGCAGGTCGTGTCCCTTCGTGCCCATGGTCAGGCGGCCGATCAGCGCGATGACGAAGCGGTCGTCGGGGATACCAAGGCGTCGGCGCGCTTCCGCGCGGGGGACGGCGTGCAGCGCGGCGGGGTCGGGGCCGTAGTAGACGACGTGAACGGGCACGCGCACGCCATCGTCGGAGACGAGGCCGCGCCTGGCCGTCTCGCTCGTGGTGAGGAACGCGTCGGGGCGGCGGTAGTGCCAGCGCGACAGCATGCGCCCGACCAGCGCGAAGAGCCGCTGGTGCGGCGGGAAAAGCAGCGGCGTGGGGATGAAGCCGGCCACGGGGATGCGCAGGCGGCGCGCCTGTTCGACGACGCGGTTGGCCTGGACGATGGTTCCCTGCACCGCCACCACGACGTCGGGCCGCACGCGCTCGAGCAGCGCGCGCACAGGCGCGGCGGCGATGCCGAACGGCGAGAGGAACGGCTGCCATCGCGTGAGCCGCAGGTCCAACGGCTCGAGGCGAGCGTCCACTCGCGACCACGCCGTGTGCAGACGCGCGTTCGCAGCGGAGAACGCGGCGATGACGTCGACGCCCTGACGCGCCAGCTGCCGCGCCGCGGCGCACGCGGTGACCTGATGGCCGCCGAAGTCGGGCGTGTCGTCGTAGAACAGGACTCGCTGCATTGAAGGTATTCTCGCTCACGCGTGGCGTCCAGAATCGGCATCGACGCGCGGCTGATCCGCGCCTACGGGATCGGCTCGTACATCCGCGGTCTGCTCGACGGCCTCTCCAGTCTCGGCGGCGGCGAAACGTACGTCGTCTTCGCGCGCGAAGAGGACCGCGCACTGATCCCGCAGTCGATGGAGCTGATCACGACGAGCATCGCCGCGCACTCGATCGGCGAGCCGCTGCGCATGCGGCGCGTGATGCACAAAGCGGGGCTCGATCTCGTGCACGCGCCGCACTTCAACATCCCGCTCACGCGACTGCCGCTGGTCGTGACGATGTACGACGCCATCCCCTTTCACTTCCCGCTGCGCAATCCGATCGCGTTCGCGTACATCGCGTTCATGATGCAGGCCGCGGCGCGTCGCGCCGATCGCATCCTGCTCATCTCCCACGCCGCGCAACGCGACCTCGCCGCGGCCATCGACGTCGACGCGGCCCGCATGCGCGTGATCCACATCGGCGTGAACGACATGTTTTTCGGCGCGCACGACACCACGCGCGCGAGCCTCGGCAGCTACTTTCTCTTCGTCAGCCGCGTCGCGCCGCACAAGAATCTCCACGTGCTCCTCGATGCGCTCAGCATCGTCCGCCGCAGCGATCCATCCATCCGCCTCGTGCTCGCGGGCGGCAAACACGAAGACCGCGGCGACGCCGGCGTGATCGTGCCCGGCTACGTCAGCGACGAGCGTCTGCTCGAGCTCTATCGCGGCGCTGTGGCCGTCGTGATGCCCAGCCTCATGGAAGGCTTCGGACTCCCGCCGCTCGAAGGCATGGCCCTCGGCACGCCCGCCATCACTTCGAACGCCGCGGCGCTGGTCGAGGTGACCGGCGACGCCGCGCTGCACGTCGACGCGCGCTCGCCGGAACCACTGGCGGAGGCGATGCTGCGACTGGTGCGAGACCGCGCGTTGCGCGATGAGCTGGGAGAAAAGGGACGCGAGCACGCGCAGGCGTTCACGTGGCGGCGGTGTGCCGAAGCGACGCGCGAGGTGTATCGGGAGCTGTTGCGATGAGGTACTGGATCGCGTTCGCGATCTGCGCGATCGCGGCCACGGTGCCGCTGCTGATGACCGGCGTGCTTCCATGCGCCGATCTCCCCGAGCACATGGCCCAGGTGGCGATCTGGAAGCACTTCGGGGACACCTGCACGCGCTACTCCGAAATCTTCGAGCACAACTTCGCAACGCCGTATCTCCTCGGCTACCTGATCATGCGCGCGCTGGCGACCGTGATGACCGTGACCGCGGCGTCGAAAGTCACCGTGTGGCTGTCGATCGTGCTCTTCCCGCTGTCGCTGCGCGTGCTGTTGCGGCGCACGCAGGCGGATGAGTGGCTGTCGCTGCTCGGCTTCCTGTTCGCGTACGGATACGTTTTTTACTGGGGATTCCTGAACTTCGCGCTGGCCATTCCGATCGGGATCGTGGTGATCGCGCTGGCGGTTGGCGGTTGGCGGGTGGCGGTGGTTCCCGCGCTGCTTTGGCTCGTGCTGCTCGGCGCGCACGCGTTGATGTTCGTCTTCTGCGCGATCGTGCTGATCGGCATCGCGATCGTGAGGCGCGCGCCGCGCATCCTCATGCCGCTGATCGCGCCATCGCTTTTGTTCGCAGCCTTCATCGTGAAATTGCGGGCCGCGGAGACGGCGGCGCACGGCGACATCACGTGGTGGAAATCGGCGCCGAAGCGGCTGCTGGACATCCCGTCGCTGCTGTTCGCGAATGCGTGGGAGCCGTTCGGCGCGCTGCTGCTGATCGGGATCGTCATCGCAATCGTCATCACGCGGCCGCGGCTCACGCGCGATCGATCGCGCTGGGTGTTCTTCGCGGTGGCCATGCTCCTCTATCTGTTCGCGCCGCTGGGTGCGTTCGGGAGCACGTATCTGTACACGCGCTTCACGTGGGCAGTGGCCGTCGCGGCGCTGTTCGTGCTCGATGCGCCGCGCCGCGCGCTGCTCGCCTCGCGAACGGTCATCATCGTGCTCATCCTCGGATGGATGTGCGTGCTGTCGATGCGCTTCCGCGCGTTCGGCGAAGAAGTCCGCGACTACGAGCAGCTCGTGGAAATGATTCCCGCGAACCGGCGCATCGTGCAGTTCAATGTCGAGCCGTTCAGCGAGCACGTCCCGGGGCCCGTGTACTGGCATTTCGGCGCGCTGTATCAGGTGCGCCGCGGCGGATTGATCGCGTGGTCGTTCGCGAATTTCTATCCGCAGATCGTGCGCTACCGCAAAGGCACCGAGCCGCTGCTGACCAGCCACTCCACGCCGCTGACCGGCATCGACTGGCCGGGGATGATGCAGTACGACTACCTGCTCGTGCGCGGACCCGATCCGCGACGATGGCTGTTCCGCGACGCGCCGGTCGCGATTCCCACGGAACGCCACGTCGGCGAATGGTGGCTCTTCGCGATGCCGCGCGCGCGCGGCGCGCAACGCGACTGCCCGCCCCTCAACGAGTGATGCGCAGCGACAGCGCGCCGTAGAACTCGGAGATGCAGCGGTTCGTCCAGAACTCCGGCTCTTCGACCAGCGCCCGCTCGGCGCTGGCCCACGGCGAATGACTGGTCACGCGCTGTCCGCGGTGGGCGCGCATGATCGAGCCGATGCGATCGAGCTCCGCGGCGCCGCGTCTCGCACGCGGCACGTCGTCGATCACGACCTGCATCGCGAACACCGGAACGAGGATCGCGATGACGAGCAGCGCCGGAGCGAATCGCTCGACGAGCTGCGGTCGCGCGGAGCCGAGGGCGGCGCAGAGTGCGAAGAGCGCGGCCATGAAGAAAAAGTTCGTCACGTGCAGGGCGCGCGGTGGCGGTCCCATCGAGAGCATCCACGTGCTCGGAAGAAACGACGCGCCGTAGCCGCACAGCGCGACTACCGCGGCCAGCAGCGCATCAGTGACTTTGAAGCGCATGAGCATCCCCGCCACCGCGCCGCACAGCATCACCAGCAGCAGCGACTTGCCGTCCGCGAACGCGACGGAGCCGATGTAGTCGTACGAGAGCCGCACCGACTTCGCCATCGCCACCGGCAGCGGCTGGCGCGGCGGGAGGCGTCGCATGCGAATGACGTTGCCCGGCGCCGTCGCGACGAGCGCCAGCGCGAGCAGCGACGCGACGAACGCCGCGATCGCAAGCGCCCGATATTCGCGAAGTTTGCGCAGCACGACGATCAGCGCGAGCGCGCCGGTCATCGCGCACTGCGCGGCCAGCGATGTTTCCGAAAGCCCGCCGGCGACGAGCATCAGGAGAGCGCTGACGATCCAGTGTCCGCGCTTCGAGAAAAACAATCCCGCCCAGATCGTGTAGAGGATCAGCGGAAGCATGTACGTCACGGTCCCGGTCTCCCACACCAGCGGCCCGCCGATGGCCAGCACCTCCGGCGTCGCATCGATCGCCGCGAAGGCCAAAGTGGCGCCGCCGAGGATGGCCAGGAGGTTGGAGCGCGTGAGGCGGCGGAGCGTCCAGATGCCCGCGCCCGTGAAGAGCGCGATCATCACGCCGGGCATGACCGAGGCGGTGGCGGCGCCGATCGATTCGGGGATGGCCTTGATCGCGTAGTACGCGTAGCGGCCGCTCCACGACATGCGATGGAACTTCATCGCGCCCCAGAAACCGTAGTGGCGCAGCGCGGCGGCGGTGCAGAAATCGTCGGTGACGTAGCGCGCCCAGTGACCGCGCCACGCGTACACGGCGAGCGCCGCGAGCACGGCTGTCGCCAGGAGCGTGAGAGCGATGCGCAGAGGACGGGACACTCGTCGGGATTGTAGCCGCGTAGAATCGCCATCGTGATCAGCGTCGTCATCCCCGCGTACAACGAGGCCGAGGCGGTGGGCGGCGTGGTGGCGGAGCTTGTGGGGCGTGGACATCGCGTGATCGTCGTCGACGATGGATCGCGCGACGCGACCACAAGCGCGGCAAAGCGCAACGGCGCGATCGTGCTCCGTCACGCGGTCAACCGCGGGCAGGGCGCGGCGCTGCAGACCGGCATCGCCTATGCGCTCAAACGCGGCGCGGAGTTCATCGTCACGTTCGATTCCGACGGGCAGCACGCGGCGGAAGACGTCGATGCGCTGGTCGCACCGCTGCTCGCGCATCGCGCCGACGTCACGCTCGGTTCGCGCTTTCGCGGATCGACGGAAGGCATGACCGCGCTGCGGCGCATGATGCTCAAGGCGGCGGTGCTGTTCACGCGCTACGCGTCCGGTGCGCGCGTCACAGACACGCACAACGGGCTGCGCGCCTTCACGCGCGCGGCCGCGGCGAAGCTCGACATCCGCCTGGACCGCATGGCGCACGCCAGCGAGATTCTCGACCAGATCGTGCAACACGGTCTGCGTTACGAGGAAGTGCCGGTGCACGTGCGCTACACGGCGTACTCGCGGCGCAAGGGGCAGTCCTCGATCGCCGCTCTGCGCATCCTCGCCGACTACGTCCTCGGGAGGTGGATGCGTTGACGTCGTTTCAATGGATCGCCTTCGCGGTGCTGGGCGTGTCATTCGCGGTGACGCTGACGCTCACGGTGCGCCGCGTCATCGCGCCGCGAGTGGGATTCGCGTGGGCGCTGCTGTGGATCGCGGCGGCGGTTTTCATTGCCAAGCCTGAGTTGACCGCGACGATCGCGCGGGCGATGGGCATCGGCCGCGGCACGGATCTCGTTCTCTATTTCGCGATCCTGTTCATGATCTTCGGCTTCTTCGCCGTGTACGTGCGGCTGCGGCGCATCGAGAGCGACATGACGAAGGTCGTGCGCGAGCTGGCCATGAGGTCAGCGCAGGAGCCGGTCGTAGACGGCGAGGACCGCGGCCGCGTGAGCGGCGGCGGTGAATGAGGTAGGACCTATAGGTCCTATAGGTCCTATAGGTCGTATAGGTCCTATAGGTCTTAGGATTGCGCGCGCGAGCGCAGACGCGTCGCGCGGCGGCACCAGCGTGACTGCTTCGCCGAGCAGCTCCTCCGTGGCGTGGCCGCTCGTGGCGATGACGTTGCAGCCGAGCGCCGCAGCCTCCACCGCGGAGTAGCCGAAGCCCTCGGAGAGCGACGGCACCACCACGCAGTTCGCACCGAGGAGATACGACGGGAGATCTTCGCGCGGAACGGAGTCGAGCAGGATCACGTGCTCGCCGAGGGCGCGGATGCGCGGCAGGACGCGCGCGTACTGCG
>DATLBM010000348.1:0-3557 GCA_035526885.1 Thermoanaerobaculia bacterium
GCGTGTGCATGCACGCCACGACGTCGAACGCGTCGTCCTTGAACGGCAGCAGCTCGTTGTCCCCTACGATCCGCTGTGCGCGTCCGGCGTTCGATCCTTCCATGAGATCGCAGCCGACAAGGCGAATGCCGTCGAGGCGTCGCTCCTCCTGCACGCGCCGCAGAAAGAATCCGCGGCCCATACCCACGTCGATGAGCGTCTTCGCATTCGCATCGATCGCCGACAACACGAACGCCAGAGCATCCGGATGCGTATCGGTGGGACGTCCGCTGGCGAACGAGTCCACGCCGCGATAGAGATCGCGCAACTGCGTCACGCTCATGCGCGGCGCGAGCTCCTTGAAGTCCATCCACTCGCGCACGTGCTTCCCTTTGCACCAAACGAAGAAGAGCGGGTACATGAACCAGCGCGCGTTGCGCAGGCGCCGCGGCACGCGCTCGTCCAGAAGGTTCCGAATGCGATTGGTGATGCTCGTCGGGATCGCCATCAGCGCGCGAGAGGATAACGCGCCTGTTTCACTTTCATGACAACCGCCGCGGGATCCCGAGCGTACGTCTTTCCATGTTGTCGCGCATTTCGATTCTCGTGAGCTGCCTTCTCGCCGCAAACGCATTCGCCGGCGAGGTCATTGGAAACCGTTTCGTGGAGAGGTTCGCCTTCCGCGGAGCGCACGCCGCAACCACCGGCGATCACGGGAAGACGGTCTGGTGGGACGCCGACTCCTGGGACGTGCGCGGCGATTCCACCTGGATCGCTCTGCCGGGACACGGCGGCAACGGCCATCACGTCGACATCCACCGCGCCGCCTCCGCCGATCCGCGCGACGCGCGGCTGTCCAACGGTCATGACGCCGGCGGCAACGGCGATCCCGGCGTCGGCATCATGCACACCGACTTTCAGAACATCGTCAGCGCGCGGCTGCGCAACCCGATGCTGATCTCGAGCGCGCGGCCGGCCGTGATCACGTTCTACGCCTCGCGATTCCTCACCACCGCCCATTGGTGGGAGATCGCCATCACGCCCGCCGATCGCTCCGTGATCGGCGCCGAATACACCGCCGTCCCCTCGGTCGACGACGCGCTGGCCGATCCGCTTCCGCCGTACGCCAGCGGCACACCCGGACCGGGCCACGCGCCGCGCGAAGACTCCATCAACTTCATCGCCACCGGCTTTCCCGACGACCCGTGCCGGGACGGCTGGAAGATTCGCTTCGGCGTGAAGTCGCACGTCGCTGGCGTGGGCCGCGACGCGGTCACGCGTCACAACTCGCTTGCAGATCTGATGGCCACGGATCCATCCGAGGCGGAGGAGCTGGTGCATTGGCGGCTGGAGTGGGGGGCGGACCGGATCGTTCTGTCGATCGACGAGAACGGCGCGTGGAGGGTGATCGATACGTACGACGTGACCATTCCGTGGAGCGAGGTATACGTGAACTTCATCGGCGTCGCGTACGAGGCCGATCATCATCCGATCGGCGCGTGTCATCGCGGCCTCGTGCGCGAGCTCGCGTGGCGCGACATCACCGTCGAGCCGGTGCGATACCGCTCGACCGTGGCCACGCCGAAGGAACAAGCCGCACGCGACGCGAAGTGGATGTTCTTCGATCTGCGCGACACGCAGCGCTTCGGCGCGCCGGTCGAGGGAGCGCCGCAGCCCAACGCCGCGCCGTACGACGAATACGCGTCGCACGCGTATTGCTCGTCGCCGTCCGCGACTTTCGTTTGCCCGGCGCCGGTGACTCGCGCCGATCTGCAGTTCGAGAATTCGCCGCCCCCTACACCTGCGCGGGCGCAGTTGGTCTACGACATTCGCTCCGTGGGCGGAACGGGACGGGCGATGCTCTTCGTGAACGGTGTTGCCCTGGGCGAGCTGCCGCCTGCGTCGAGCGTCGCCGCGGCCGCGGGGCAGGAATGGGTGCATCGCTCGGTCGACGTCGATCCCGCGCTGCTGCGCGCCGGCACGAATGACGTGCGCATCGAGCTCGAAGGCTTCGTGCAACTGGACCGCCTGCACGTGGAGTTGTCGTATGGCGGCTCGTCACGGCGGCGCGCGTCACGCACGTAGAAGGTAGGGATCTGCCTCGCCGCGTCCTCTCCTTGTGTCGAGGGGGAGACGCCGATGAAGGTTTGGTCCGCATTGCTGTTGATCGCCGCGCTCATCACCATGGGCGCCGTCGCGCAAACGCCGCCGAGCACCGACCGCACGCTCACGATCGTCAATCAATGTCCCGCCCAGACGCTGAACGTCGGCGCCATCGGCGGTTTCGTGCAGAACTGCGGCGCCGCGCCGGGGTACGAATGTCCGACCGGCACGCAGTGCAACACCTCGCGATCGCCGGCACCGGGCTGCTTCTGGGCGCTTCCTTCGGCGACGTCCGGCACATCGGTGCTCGGCACCGGCCAATCCGTCGTCTACACGCTCACCGCGCCACCGATCTCCGAGACCGTGCCCATTCCCGGCGGCGGCACGCAGACCATTCAGGTGAAGTGGAGCGGCAGCGTCTTCGCCGCCACCGGCTGCGACGCGAACGGCCAGAACTGCGCGACGGGCATGTGCAATCTGAAGGGAAAGCCGGTCGTCTGCAGCACGCCGGGCGTTGCGCCGTTTCCCGGACCTCTGTCCGCGGCCGAATTCACGTTCGCGCCGTTCGGCCCCGACTACTACGACATCACGGTCATCAACGGCATGAACGTGCCCGTGTCGATGGCACCGGCCTCGGTGACCTCACAGTCCGGCAGCAACGCCTATTTCTGCCAGACGCCGGGCAGCATCACCGCGTCGGGCACGGGCCTGCAGGCGTGCAACTGGACCGTCAGTCCGAGCTCCAGCCAGGCGCCGATCATGGCAGCCGTGACGTCGTCCGGTACCGCCTGTCCGAAGACGGGATCGTGTCCGGGCGGACAGACGTGCGGTCTCTCGCCGGCGTTCGGAACGACGACGCTCACACAGACGTGCGGCACGCAGATCGGCTGGTGGACGCCGGACGAGATCTGCGCCTTCACCGGCAACGGCTACGGCGCGCCGATCAACTGCAGCGCCAACGTCAGTCTGTACGAGTGCGTGGGCACGAACGCCACGTCCTGCTACAACTCCGCGGCCGATTCGACGTGCTGCGGGTGCCCGTCATGGAAGATCAACGGCAAACCGCTCCAGACCGAGATGACGTGCGTGTCGACGAATCCGCAATGGACGAAGCTTTCGCTGCCTTGGCTTTCGCCGCTCAAGAGCGCGTGTCCGACCGTCTACACGTTTCCGTTCGACGACGCGACCAGCCTCTTTACGTGCAATACCGCCAATGCGAGCACGGCCAGTCCGAATACCATGAATTACACGATCACGTTCTGTCCTGGCGGCAAGACCGGGTTGCCGGCGGCGGCCAGCGCGGAGGCGAAACCGCGCCGGCGCATGCGCAAAGGCGCCTGAAAAGCGAAAGGGCCTTCGATTGCTCGAAGGCCCTTTCAAAAAATATCCCGGCGGCGTCCTACTTTCCCACGCAGTTGCCCGCGCAGTATCATTGGCGATGCAGAGCTTAACTGCCGTGTTCGGAATGGGAACGG
>DATLBM010000349.1:0-3680 GCA_035526885.1 Thermoanaerobaculia bacterium
GCGGCGCGCACGACCTCGCGCAGGTGCTGCCGCGCGCGGGGGTCGCCGGATGAGTTCAGCGACGCCAGCGCTTCACGTGCCAGCCAGCTGCGATTGGCATCGCGAGCCAACGCCATCAATGCGTTCGTCCCGGCGCCATGCTCGAGGCGGGCGAGGGAGCGCAGTGCCTGCTGCCGCACCGACTGGTTGTCGTCCTCATCGCCAGCGATGGCCACTAATGCGCTGGCGACGTCGGCGACGCCGCGCTCACGCGCATCCATCGGACGCGACAGCCAGGAGATCGCCGAGCGCCGCGTTTCGCGCGCGGTGTTCTGGTTGCGCGCGATGACGAGCAGCCGCGGCGTCACATCCACGCTGTCCGCGAGCACGGCGGGGAGAATCGCGTCGCGGCTGACGCGTCCTTCGGCCCGCTCGGCGAGGCCAAGCAGGTAGTCGGCGGCATCGCGAGTCCGCACGCGCCCCAGATCGGCGATTCCATCCGCCTTTTCTGCGTCCGGGCCAACGTACGATGCGATCGAGACGACTTCACGGCCCGCGCGATCGATGACGACGCGGACTGGACCTTCCGCGCACACCTCGCGGCGGTCGCTGTCGTTCCAGGAACCGACCCAAGTGTTGCCCATCACGTTGATGAAGGTGCGTCCGTTGCCGCAGACGCCGGAGCGCGCGGCGTAGCTGAACTGGACGCGAGGGGATCCCGCCGCCGCGACCCGCTCGGCGAGTCCCTGCGCCGCCGAGCTGCCGGGGCCGAGGACGATGAGCGCGGCGCCGAGCGTCGCGCTGAGCTTGATGGCGTGTTTCATCGGTCGAAGATCTCCTTGATGAAGTCCTGCGCGCGCTTGTTGGAGCTGCGGGCGAGGAAGTTGATCGCGCTGCGGCGGATCTGCGGATCCGTGTCCTTCTTCGCGATCTCGATCATCTTGTCCACGGCAACGTCTTCCTTGCGCTGCGACAGCCCACGCAGGATCTGCTCACGCAGAGATCGCGTATCCGCAATGTCGTAGAGCTTCGCGATGTCGTTGACGCTCACGGACTCCATGCGGCCGAGGCGCTCGAGCGCGGTGGCGCGCAGCGAAGGCGTCTCGCTCTGGTTGCGGACGATGCCCATCAGGAACTGCTGGCTCTCCGTCGACTCGACACGTCCGACGGCGATGAGGACCGCCTCTTTCAGTTTCGCGGACTCGAACTTCGGATACAGCGAGCGCACGTAGGCCAGCTCCTCGGCGTTGGCGCTGCGGCCATCCCGCTCGCGCGTCACGCTGACGATTGCCTCCCGACGAATGCCCTCGGACGCGTCGTTCCGCTCGATGATCGCGCGAATCGCGCGGCGTGCCCGGTCGCTGTCCATGGACGAGAGCGCGCTGACCACGGAACGTTGCGCCGACTCGTCGGTCACGGTGCGAAGCAGCTCCTCGAGCTGCGGAATGGCGTTGTCGCCCGCCACACGCGGCAGCCAGCGCATCGCCTCGCTGCGGATGTTCGCATCCGTGTCGTTCCTGGCGACGTCGAGGACGATCGCGGCCGCCTCCGGCCCGGCCTGACGGCCGGCGACGTACAACGCGCGGCGGCGAAGCTCTCTCGTACACTCGTCGCGACGGGCGAGCACCTTCTTCACCACCGGCAGCGCGGACGTCGCGTCCATCTGGCCGAGGGCGCTGAGCGCCTCCGCTTTCACGGCCATCTCCTCGGGGTCACAACCACTCTGTTCCGAGGCCTGCGCGCGAACCGCGTCGGCCGCGGCGCGATCTCCACGCGCGGCGAGGGCAGCCTGAACACGCGTCCGAAGCGCCGACACGTCCACCTGTGCGTCGGGGTTCGTCCGCAGCGATGCCAGCGTCGCCTTCTGCTCATCGAGGATGCGGAGCGCCTGCTTGAGATCTTCATCGCTTCCCGAGCGGTAGCGCGCGAATGCTTCCCAGTACGTGCAATCCACGACGTACTGCGAACGCGGATACTTCTTCGCGATGTCGCTGAACATCTGGGCCGCGCGCCGGTATTCGCCGCGAATCAGCGTTTCACGGGCGATGCGGTAGAGCGAGTCCGCGGGATCCTCGGACGCCCAGGCGCGGCGCGGCTTGCTTTCGGCGAACCTGTCGCGCGTCCCGAAGCCGAGCTCGAAGGATTCCCTGGCGAAGGGCGCCATTCTGACGAACGGTTCCACCTTCATGGACACCGTCTCCATCAGCTTCGTCGCCTCGAGCGCCTCGAACTTCGCGTGCTCGACGTCCATGCGGATCCGGTCGTGATCCAGCAGCGCCATCTCTTTGGCCGCGATCCTGGCCTCCTCGACGCTGTGGCGAAGCTCTTCGGCGTCGAACCGAATCGCATCCTTGGACAGTCGCGCAGCATCCTCGGCGAGCATGCGCATGTCATCGAAGCGCAGCTTGTCGAACTGGAAATCGAAATCCCACTCGCCCTTGGGAGGCGAGACCTTGCCTCGAGGCTCACTGGCGCGCGGTGGCTCCGGACGAGGTGCGGGGGCGGGTGGAACCTGGGCCGCGGCCAGCATCGGCACCGCGGCAAGAATCAACGTGAGCGTGTGTCTCATCGCTCTCTCCTAGTCGTCAGCAGAAAAATCCGCGACGGCAGTGCGCAGCCGCGGCAGAACGTCGCGCTGTTCCAGCGCCTGTCGAATGAAGTCCAGCTCGTCGCCACTCTGGCCCGCCTGCAGACGGACGACCTGGGCGAGTACGAGCTCGAGATCCTCGAGCAGCGCGCGAAGGCGCGGGTCGGATGCCGCCGGCGAATCCAGCAGCATGCGGGTCGTGGACAACAGGTCTTTCGCGCGACCGATGTTGGCGCCATCGGCGCGCCCGCCATCGGACGGCAACCCCACCAGCAACGCCGCCGTCTGGCCGAGATAGCGGGACGTGGTAGCCTGGTAGGGCTCGGGAATGTTCATCGAGTCCGCGGCCATCATCGCCACCGCCGTCGGTGCCACCGGAGCTTCACTTGGCAGCACGAAGCGGCCGATGACCACGCCCAGCAGCAGCACGGCTGCCATCTGTGCCACCCGCGTGACAGGGAACCAGCGAGTCGCACCGGGCCGGCGCACGCTGTCGAGCGAAATCACGGGCTGCGCGAACGCCTCGGATTCGATGCCGGACCACATGGCATCGAGATCCGCCTTGCTCAGCTCCGGCGGGTTGTTGTATCCGCGCGCGGCGAGCCGCGCGCCATCGGGAAGTCGATCGTCTTCGTTTCTCATTCCATCCAATCCTTCGCGAATGGCGTCAGCTTCTGACGAAGCTGGGCTCGCGCCACGGAGAGCCTGCTCTTGCAGGTCCCTTCCGCGACGCCGAGGACACTCGCGATCTCCTCGTGCGTATACCCTTCGACATCATGCATCACGAAAGTCGTTCGATAGATCTCGGGCAGCTCGTCGATCGCCCGATACAGCGTGTCGCGTAGATCCGGATCCGCTTCGCGAGTCGTCGTCGCGATCAGACCCGCTTCTTCCAAGTCGGTCTCGCGTGCGCGAAACCGCTTGACCTTCCGCATTGCGTTCGACACGACGCTGATCGTCACGCGGTGCAGCCACGTGGCGAGCGCCGATTCGCCACGGAACCGTCCGAGCTGACTGAACGCCCGCACGAACGTCTCCTGCGTGAGCTCTCGCGCGAGTTCCTGTTCGCCGGTGAGACGAAAGGCCAGCCGAAAGACCCTCGGTGCGTGCGCGT
>DATLBM010000350.1:0-3399 GCA_035526885.1 Thermoanaerobaculia bacterium
ATCGTGCTGCAGCTCGACGTGTCGGAGAAGACGATCTGGACGCATCGCGCGCGGGCATTTCAGAAACTGGGCGTGCGCGTGGCGAATGATCTGTTCCGGATGGCGTACGAACAGGTGTCATCCTGAGCGGAGCGCAGCGCAGTCGAAGGACCTTCTACCGTCCGCCGCACCGGGGAAGGTCCCTCGACCGTCCTCCGCTGCGCTGCGGCGGCGCGGGATGACACGCCGCGCACTATCATTCACGCGTGTCCGACTTCGCCATCTCGGTAGAAAACGTCACCAAGAACTACCGCCTCTGGGGGCGGCGCTCGCAGTTCGCCACGCTCAAGAGCGCGTTGCTCAAGCGTGAGCTCGCGCCGGCGGCCGACGCGTCGGTGCACGCACTCCGCGACGTTTCGTTCTCCGTCGACAAGGGCGAGGCCTTCGGGATCATCGGCCGCAACGGCTCGGGCAAGTCGACGCTGCTCAAGCTCGTCTCCGGCATCCTCAAACCGACCACCGGCAAGCTGACCGTGAACGGACGCATCGCCGCGCTCATCGAGCTCGGTGCCGGCTTTCATCCCGAGATCACCGGCCGCGAGAACATCTTCATCAACGGCATCATGCTCGGCCTGACCCGCCGCGAGATCGAGCAGCGTTACGAGAAGATCGTGGAGTTCTCGGGCATCCGCGAGTTCATCGATCAGCCGGTCAAAACGTATTCGTCCGGCATGTACGTGCGCCTCGGATTCGCGGTGGCGGTGCACGTCGATCCGGACGTGCTGCTCATCGACGAAGTTCTCTCCGTCGGCGACGAGGAGTTCAGCGCAAAGTGCGTGGCGAAGATTCAGGAGATGAAGTACCGCGGCGTGACGCTGCTCTTCGTCACGCATCAGCTGGATCAGGTGCGCACCCTGTGCGACCGCGCGATGTGGCTCGATCACGGACAGCTCGAGGCCATCGGCGATCCGATGCGCGTCGTCGACGCGTACCTGCAGGAAGTCTCCGGCTCCGCGACCGCCGTCCCGCCGCCCGCCGAGGAAACGCCGGCGGAACCCGAGAAATCGGAGAACGACGAAGAACGCTGGGGCTCGGGCGAGATCGTGATCAGGCACGTCGCGTTGACTGATCACGACGGCCGCGAGCTCGTCGCGCTCGGCGCCGGCACTCCCGTCGTTTTCGATCTCGACGTCGACGCCCGCGCCCCGCAGGACGACTTCGTCTTCGGTCTGGGCATCTACCACGCCGACGGCACCTGCGTGTACGGCACGAACACGGACGTCGAAGGCTACGCGCCGCAACACATCGAAGGAGCGGTGCGCGTGCGCTTCGTCATTGCGTCGCTCGACCTGGTGGCGGGCACGTACCGCCTCGACGTGGCCGTCCACACGCGCAACGGCCGCGCCTTCGACTATCGCCGCAACGTCGTGCGCCTCGTGGTCGGCTCGCGCGTGCACGACATCGGCGTCTACCGCCCGCAGCACGAGTGGAAATTCGAAGGCGCGATCGAGTTCAAGAGCATCGACACGCTGCGCCAGAACGTGCCGGCCTCGATCGCGGAGGCGCTGGGGACGATGGAGAGCGACAAGCCGGCGAAGCGCCGGAAGCGCTGACGCCGCCCGCGTGTCGTCCTGAGCCGCCGAAGCGCAGCGGAGGACGTTCCCGCGTGCGAACTGGAAGGTCCCTCGACTGCGCTCGGGATGACACCGAGCCGGACAACTTCGCGTCCGATGCGCACGATTGTAAGAGCTACAATCGCGGCGGTCCGGAGGTCTCTATGCTGAGCATTCCCATCCTCGTCGTCATCGTCGTTCTCGGGCTCTATCTCATCAGCTCGATCAAGATCCTTCCCGAGTACGAGCGCGGCGTCATCTTCCGCCTGGGGCGGTTGCTGCAGGAGGCCAAGGGGCCGGGCATCTTTCTGGTCTTCGCGCCGATCGACCGCATGGTGCGCGTGTCGCTGCGGCAGGAGGCGTTCGAGGTGCCGCCGCAGGACATCATCACGCGCGACAACGTCACGCTGAAAGTGAACGCGGTCGTGTTCCTGAAGGTAGTCGAGCCGCGGCGCGCCATCGTCGAAGTGTTCGACTACCGCTATCAGACCTCCCAGTTCGCGCAGACCACGTTGCGCTCGGTCCTCGGCGAAGTGGAGCTCGACGATCTGCTCGCCCATCGCGAGAAGCTCAACGTCTCCATCCAGACCATCCTCGATCAGCACACCGAGCCGTGGGGCGTGAAGGTGGTCAACGTCGAGGTCAAGCAGGTCGATCTGCCCGAGTCGATGCTGCGCGCCATGGCCAAGCAGGCCGAGGCCGAGCGCGAGAAGCGCGCCAAGCTGATTCACGCCGAGGGCGAGTTCGCGGCGTCGCAGCGGCTGGCGGAGGCGGCTCACGTGCTGGCCACCGAGCCGACCACGATGCAGCTGCGCTACCTGCAGACGCTCACCGAGATCGGCGTCGAGAAGAACACCACCATCGTGTTCCCGCTGCCGGTGGACATCCTGGCGGGCCTCGCGAATCTGGCCAATCGGCAATGAGCGAGCTGTTGATGATGGAGGCCGCGCTCTTCCAGTTGCGCGCGGCGCTTGGTGACGATCCGATGTACCTGGCCATCCGCATCAGCGCGGACGTGCTCAGTCAGAATCTCGCCGTCGCGAAGGAGCGCGGCGTGAACGCGGCGCGCGTGAACGACATCGAGTTCGCGCTGAACGATCTCGTCGCGGCGATCGACGACGCCGGCGCGCCGGATGAGGTCTATCGCGCGGTCGCGCTGCTGCAGAGCGATACCGCCGCGCTGCGCCAGGCATCGTCGCTGCCGCCCGGCGTCATCGACGCCGTGCGAGCGCTCCAGGTGAAGTTGAAGGCGCGCGCGAAGGCGATGGAGCGTGCGCAGTTTCGCGCGGAAGGTACGGAAGCCGATCCGCTGCCGCATCCGCCCGAGGAGCTGCGCAACGACGCCATTCCGCTGGTGCGGCAACTGACCGCGGCAGGCTTCGACACGCCGTCGCTCGTGGGCCTGGTCGCGGATCCCGACGAGCTGCGCTATCACACGCTGAACGAGGTGGCGGACGAGTTGGGTGTGGTGGTGGGCGGGTAGCTACGAGTCCTTCTTGATCTGCTCCACGAGATAGTTCTGCAGCCCGACCTGCTCGATCAGCGACAGCTGCGCTTCGAGCCAGTCGACATGCTCCTCTTCGTCCTCGAGGATCTTTTCGAGGAGGTGGCGGCTGTTGTTGTCGCCGAGCTCGCGGCAGGTCTCGATGCCCTGGTTGAGACGCGGCAGCGCCTCCAGCTCGAGGGCAAGATCGGACTTGAAGATCTCGTGCACGTTCTCGCCGATGCGGATGTTCGACAGGCGCTGCACGTTCGGAATCCCCTCCAGGAACAGCACGCGCTCGATCAGCGTCTCGGCGTGCTTCAT
>DATLBM010000351.1:0-12150 GCA_035526885.1 Thermoanaerobaculia bacterium
GCCGTGAAAGCGGTCGCGGAGAAGTTCGGCCTGCGCAAGAACGACGTCTATCGTCTGCTCTTGTGATCGACGAGGATGGCCCGCGCGAACTTCGCGAAGTAGTCGATGCCCGAGGCCAGGGCGAAGATCATCACCGCCCACAGCGCGACGGTGCCCGTCACGCGCAGCTCGCCGAGCTCGTAGCCGAGGATCAGCAAAGAGATGGCGATGACCTGCGAGACCATTTTCCCCTTGCCCAAAGGCGAGGCCGCGATGGTGACTCCCTGCTGCGCGGCGATCGAGCGCAAACCGGAAACGGCGAACTCGCGTCCGATGATGATCACCACCATCCACGCCGGCACGTGCTTGGGGTCCATCTCCACGAGCGAGATGAACGCGGCGGACATCAGCAGTTTGTCGGCGATGGGGTCGAGGAGCGCGCCCAGACGCGTGGTCTGATTGCGGCGGCGCGCCACCCAGCCGTCGAAGAAATCCGTGATCGCGGCCACGAGGAAGATGCCCAGGCCGACGAACTCGCGCCCCGTGAACTTGGTCAGGAGCACGACGACGAGGAACGGAACCAGGAAAATGCGGAACAGCGTCAGCGCGTTCGGCAGATTCCAGATCTCGTTCGAGAGAGTTTCACGCGACACGGTAGGAATCACTTCGGGAGTCGACATCGGGGCCATGCTTCGCGAGGCGAGGATAGCTCATTGCGCAGAGGAATATCGATCAGGCAGTTGACATTGGAGGGCTTGCATTTAGAATCGCGGTCCCGACCCGCTGACGCGGGTACCCGAGCCCGGGTGGCGGAATTGGTAGACGCGCAGGTCTCAGAAGCCTGTCCTCATTAGAGGGTGCTGGTTCGATTCCAGTCCCGGGCACCAACCCTTCCTCATTGGCCTGTCCTTCGCAGTTCATGAATCCCGGATGAGCCGTTTTCTTCTTCTGACCGGAACCGCCGTCGCCGCGCTGGCACTGGCCGCGTGCGACTCCGCACCGGCGCCCACCCGGGAAGTCACCGAGGCCGGCGTGTCGTCGATCAACACCGTGGCGCCGAAGCCCGCGGCGCTCACGCCGCCGCCGATGCTCTCGGACGAGGCGCCGCCGCCGAAACCGAAACCGCTGAATCAATGGGACCATCCCGCGGCGGTCATCTTCTCTCCCGAGGATGAGAAGGTCCGCGGCGCGCTCCCGTTCAGCCCCGCGATCGCCATGGACGCGATGGACGGCAGCAAGATCTCCATCCGCGCCACCACGCCGACGTTCGAGTACAAAGGCAAGATCTACTACTTTGCGAACGAGGAAAACCGCCGCGCCTTCATGGCCGATCCGGCCGCCGCGCTCAAGGGCGGGTTCATGCGGCTTTAGGCGCGCTGCGCGCGGGTTGTCGGTTGTCGGTTCCGAGGTCAGGCCGTGATGTGCTGACGACGCAGGACCGCTTCTTCGATCAGCCGGTTCAGCGCGGATAAAACAGCGCCGCAGAAAAACATCCAGAGCGCGGCGAGGAAGTTCGTCACGGCGGCGGCGGTGCCGATCATGCCGCCCATCGCCGCTCCGAAAGTCGCGCCGTTGCCCGCCTCGCTTCCGATTGATCCCGACGCGGCCATGCTTATGAAGAACACACCTGCCGCGGCGAGCAGAAACAACGCACCGAGAAAATTGAAGACGAAGGATAGAAATCTCAGCCAGCCCACAACGTGCCCCTTCCTCGAAGAAAGGACACCAAAGCGGGGCAGAAGTGGCGATTGCGGCTTGTCGCTCGCTTGAGCGCTACTCCCCCATCCACTCCCGAAACGCCCCCATCACTTCCCCATCCGCCCGCGACGGCATTCGCGTCACGTGATCGACCCAGACGTGCGATGACATCCCCGTCGCGCGCAGCTCCTCGCCGCACCACAGTTCGTAATCGAACGTGATCGCGCGGGTGGCCAGGCGGCCGACGCGCGTGCGGATCGTCACTTCGTCGTCGTAGCGGAACGGGATTCGGTATCGGCACTGAATTTCCGTCACCACCAGCAGGTAGCCGCGCGACTCGATCTCGGCGTACGAGATGCCCGTGGCGCGGCAGAGGTCCGTGCGGCCGATTTCGAACCAAACCAGGTAGTTGGTGTGATGGGCGATGCCCATCTGGTCGGTCTCTTTGTAACGCACGCGGGCGCGTGATTCCACGTACCTCACCGCGGCGAACTGTAGCACGGCAGAACTCTTGCTCCGGACGCTTCGAAAGGCCATGCGACGCCGGCGAAACAGGAACCCCGCCGCACTCCCGCTCCTCCTCGGCGGAGCAACGCTCCTGGCGTTCGACATCGCCCGCCGCATCTACCGCCACACGCAGATTTTCGCTCCGGACCGCGCGCCGCTGCGCACGTGGAATCCCGCCGACTACGGCATCCCCGAAGACGCCGTCGAAGAGAACTGGATCGACACACCCGACGGTGAAGTGCTGCACGCGTGGTACTGCCGCGCGAAGAATCCGAAAGCCAGTGGCCTCTTCTGCCACGGCAACACCGGCAACCTCACCATCAGCGCCGATGTGATCCCGCACCTGCTCGACGCCGGCTTCAACATCCTCATCTTCGACTATCGCGGCTTCGGCAGGAGCAGCGGACGCGCGTCCTATCGCGGCGTGATCTCGGACGGCATCACCGCGGCGCGCTTCCACGATGCCATCCGCCCGCAGCACATCCCCTCCATCCTCTACGGCTTCTCCCTGGGCGGCGCCATCGCCGCGCAGGTCATCCGCCGCCATCCGTTCGACGCGATGATCCTGCAGTCGACGTTCACTTCGCTGCCGCAGATCACGCGCGTGCTGTTCCCGCGCCTCCCGTTGCATCTCTTCGCGGGACGGCTCTTCGACACGATCAGCGTCGTGCGCCGGTTGGAAGTGCCGCTGCTGATCCTGCACGGCGCGGACGACGAAGTAGCGCCCTGCTGGATGGCGCATCAGCTTCACGATGCCTGTCCCAGTCCGAAGCGCATCCACACCGTCGACGGCGGACTGCACAAAGACATCTTCGAGCGCGATCCCGACGCGCTGATCTGGGCCGTCTCGCAGTTCATCGCCGAGCTGCCGGCGCGGCGCCACCCGCTCACCATCGAGAATCCGCCAGCCGTCGAACAGTGGACCGACTTCGCGCTGCGCGCCCTGCGCCGCGCCTTCCGAAAAGTTCCTGCGTGATAGAGTCCCGCGCTCGTGATTGCCGTCGTCAAATCCGCCCCCAAAGATGGTCCCGAAGGGACGGAAATCGGCGAGTGTCCCGTCCCCGTTCCGGGCCCGGGCGAAGTCCTGATCCGCGTCGCCGCCACCGCCGTCTGCGGCACCGACAAGCACATCTACCACTGGGATCCCTCGATCCAGTCGAAGGTCCATCCGCCGCGCGTCTACGGCCACGAGTTCTGCGGCTTCGTCGAAAAACTCGGCGAAGGCGCCGGGCGCGCACATGAAGGCACGCTCGCCGTCGGTGACTACGTCTCCGCGGAGATGCACATCATCTGCGGCGAGTGCTACCAGTGCCGCCGCGGCGACGGTCACATCTGCGTGCGCACGAAGATCTACGGCCTCGACGCCGACGGCTGCTTCGCGGAGTTCGTGAAGGTGCCGGCCTCGAACGTGATCAAGCTCCCCGCCTTCATCCCTCCCCGCGTCGGCGCCTTTCTCGACGCCCTCGGCAACGCCGTCCACACCACGCAGGTCGTCGACCTGGCCGGCAAGTCCGTGGCCATCACCGGCTTCGGCCCCATCGGCGCGATGTCCGCCGCGATCGCGGAGCACAACGGCGCGTCGGTGGTCATCGTCACGGACGTCAGTGATCACGCGCTCGAGACCGCGCGCCGCTGGGCCTCGCAGCGCAACTTCGCCAATCTGCACGCGTTCAACGTCCGCACGACCCCCAAAGCCGAGGTGGTGAAAGCGGTCAACGAGTTGACCAACGGCGTGGGCGTGGACGTCGTCTGCGAGATGTCCGGCTCCGCCGCCGCCGTCAACTTCGGCCTGGACATCGTGCGCATGGGCGGCACGCTCTCCCTTCTCGGACTGCCCGCCGGCCACGCGCTCACCATCGACGACTACACGCACAACGTCATCTTCAAGGGCGTGACCATGCACGGCATCATCGGCCGGCGCATGTACTCGACATGGCAGCGCATGCTGGGCATGCTGCGCGCGGGGCTGGACGTGGAGTGGGTGGTGCAGGCCACGTTCGATTCGCTGAATGATTTCCACGAAGGGATCGGCCGGTTCGATCGCCACGAGGCGCTGAAGGTGGTGTTCTTTCCCGAGGGCGAAGCGAACGCCGTCGCGCGTCTGCAGCGATGAAACGCATCGGCATCCTCACCGGCGGCGGCGACGTGCCCGGCCTCAACGCCGCCATCAAGGCTTTCGTCTGGCGGATGCTCGATGAGCCCTGCGAGATCATCGGTCTGCGCCGCGGCTGGGCGTCGCTGGTGAACATCCTCCCCGACCCGGACGCCGACAACTCTGCGTGGATCCTGCCGCTCACGCGCACGCTCACACGAGCCATCGATCGCACGGGCGGGACGATCCTCCACACGTCGCGCATCAATCCGTCGATCAGCAAGGCCGAGGACATCCCGCCGCACCTCCTCTCCCAGCGCGGCGAGCCCGATCATCGGGGCCGCTACGACCTCACGCAGGCCGCATTGCGCGTCGTCGACTTTTTGCGGCTCGACTGCCTGGTCGCATTGGGCGGCGACGGCACGCTCACGTTCGCGCGCCGCCTGCACGCGGAGGGCGTGCCGCTGATGGCCATCCCCAAGACGATGGACAACGACGTCTTCGGCACGGACTACTGCCTGGGCTTCTCCACCGCGGTCACGCGCTCGGTGATGTTCATCAACGACCTGCGCACGAGCGCGGGCTCGCACGAGCGCTTTCTCGTCGTCGAGCTTTTCGGACGCAACTCCGGTGAGACGTGCCTGCTGGCGTCGTACCTGAGCGGCGTCGATCGCGCGCTGATCGCCGAGGTGCCGTTCGATCCGGATCTGCTGTACGACATGCTCTCGCGCGACAAGGCCGAGAACCCGAGCAACTACGCCGTGGTCGCGGTGTCGGAGGGAGCGCGGACGATCACGGGGCAACTCGTGGAGAGCGGAGAGGCCGACGCCGCCGGACAGCGAAAGCTGGGCGGCATCGGCGGCGCGGTGGCGGAGCATCTGGAGAAACTGAGCCGCGAAAAGGTGATCTATCAGCGCCTCGCGTATCTGATGCGCTCCGGCGCGCCGGACTCGCTCGACCTGATCGTGGGACGCAACTACGGCTCACTGGCCGCCGATCTGGTGCGCCGCGGCGAAACGGGAAAGATGGTGGCGGTGGTCGACGGCCGCTACAACGCGGTGCCGCTCGAAGTGACGGGCGAAGGAAAGAAACGCGTCGACGTGTCGCGCTTCTACGATCCGAACGAGTACCGGCCGAAGGTCGCGGAAGTGCTGGGCATGCCCATGTTCCTGCACTAACGGTTGCTGGTTGCCGGGTTGCTGGTTGAATGCGCAACATGGCCCGCCGCGACGCCGCGCCTTGAACCAGCAACCAGCAACCGATAACACGCGGCGCGCAGCGACGCATCACACCGGCTCGACGATCTCGATCCCCTGAATCGCCAGCCGTTCCAACTCCGCGCGACGGAAAGTCAGAAGCGTCTTCGCGCCGGCGTCGCGCGCGATCTCGATCATCTGCGCGTCGTACGTGTCGCTGCCGCCGACGGGCGCGACGGAGAGCCGGCGCAGCACGGACCAGGCCTCGCGCGTTTTCGGCCCCGCCACTCTCGCCGCCGCGAAGTTGCTGCGCAGGAGGTGAAACGCCTCCGCGTGTTGCAAGCGATGCTGCGCGGGAAGTCGCGTGAGGATGGCGTAGGCGTCGATGAGTGACGTGGCGGGGATGACCAGCGACTTGCGTGCGAGCGCGTTTTCAATCGCATTCGCCGCGGCCTTGTGCCGCTCGTGCCACGAGACGACGGAGGCCACGAGCACGGTGGCGTCGGCGGCAACGAGGCTCGGCATCAGCGGCGCTCTCCCGCCTTGCGCACGGCGGCGCGGGTGAGCGTCTCTCCCGGCTCGACCGACTCCGCCACCTGCAGCCTCCCCTTCTTCACGATGCGCACGGGCCGCCGCCTGGGCTCGATCTCGATGCGGCCTTCGCGGCAGCGCACTTCCAGCTGCATCCCTGGCTCGATGCCCGCGGCCTCGCGGATTTCCTTCGGGATGACCAACCGGCCGACGCGATCGATGGTAATGGTCGTGGCATCGCTCATGGCAATCACAATGGTAGTCTCATAGCCTCCTGGTCTCATAGCCTCATAGCAGCTCCATGAGACTGTGAGGCCATGAGGCTGTGAGACTAGAATCCTCCCCATGAAACGCCTCCTCACCGCCCTGCTCCTCGCTCTCCCCCTCGCAGCGCAAACCCCGCAGCCCGATCTCGCCAAGCAGCTCGAGTCCGCGGGCACGCGCGAGACGCGCGCCTTCGAAGACACGCAGCGCATGGTCGACGACGAGATGTGGTACCACCGCCTGGGCGACATCGCGGACATCGACAAGTACGAGATCGCATCGTCGAAGCCGCGGCGCGAGAAGAATCCCACCGACGTCAACGCCGGCAACATGCTCATCCTGCCGGTCTACGTCTTCGTGCCGAAGAACCTCAAGGGCAAGGCGCCGATGCTGATCTTCGTGCACGGCGGCGTGCACGGACGGCTCACCTCGAACTACGCGCACATCTTCCGCGAAGGCCTCGAGCGCGGCTACATCATCGTCTCGCCCGAGTACCGCGGCTCGATCGGCAACGGCGGCGATCACTACTCGCAGATCGACTACGGCGGCGCGGAGATCGACGACACGCACGACACGCGCAACTGGGCCATCGAAAACCTGCCCAACGTGGACGCCTCGCGCATCGGCATCTTCGGCTGGAGCCACGGCGGCTATCACACGCTGATGAACATCCTGCAGTGGCCGGACGACTACAAAGTCGCCTACGCCGGCGTGCCGGTCAGCGATCTCGTGGCGCGCCTGGGCTACAGCGGCCAGGGCTACCGCGACACGTTCGAGGAATTCATCGGCAAGCAGATCGAGGACAACGTGATGGAGTACCGCCGGCGCTCGCCGGTCTTTCACGCCGAGAAGCTGCGCACGCCGCTGCTCATCCACACCACCACGAACGACGAGGACGTGAACGTGCTCGAAGTCGAGCACATGATCGCGGCCCTGAAAGCGGCCGGGAAAAAGTTCGAGTACAAGATCTACGAGAACGCCCCCGGCGGCCATCGCTTCAACCGCATCGACACGAAGCTCGCCAAAGACTCGCGCAAGGAGATGTGGGATTTCCTGGGGAAATATCTGAAGTGAGGCGCGGATCAAATCCGCGCCAGCGCGATTCCGGTGACGACGTTCGCGAACGAAAGCCGGCAGATGCCACCGGTGACCCCGGAGCTGAGAAGGATCGCCATCCCGTCGTTCATGTACGCCTGATGATAATGGCGAGCAGCACCAGCCCCACGATCCCCGCGACCAACCCCTGCGTCACCTCGGGCGGCCCGTACCAGAGCTCCACCTTCGCCGCCCCGGGCGGCACGTACACCCCGTTGAACGCGCCGTTCACGCGCACCACCTCGGCCGCGCGGCCGTCGATGCGTGCCTGCCAGCCCGGCCAGTGCGCGTCGCTGGTGATGAGCAGGTTCCAGCCGCGGCTCTCGACGTCGAGCATCGTGCGGCTGGCCTCGTACGCGCGGATGCGCACCGTACCGCCGCGAAAGCGCTCCGGCACGTTCACGGGCTTCCACTCGACGATGGCCTGCGCGCGGTAGTCGCTGATCTCGCGCGAGTGCGCCACGGCGTTGCCCGTGTCCTTCTCGACGATCGCCTCGCGCACGAAAAAGTACCGCGGCAGCACCTCGGTGTTCTCCAGCACGACGCCGTCCGCGCCGCGATACCGCTCCACGAAACCGCGCGGATGCGTTTCGTTGTCAGGCGGGACGTAGAGATACCGCACGTTGAGAAAATCAAAGTACGCGCGCTCGACATTGCTGATGATCAGGTCCGGCGACGAAGGATCGATGCCGAGATAGCCGCGCAGCAGGAAGAAGTACCAGAAGTTCTGGACGGGATCGGTGGTCTTGATGTCCTCCAGTCCGTACCAGCCCGGCGTGTCGGGCATCAGCGACCAGCCCCACGCTGCAACACGATACGGCTTCGCGCCGCGCTGCATCGATGCGATCGCGCCGGTGACGGGATAGACGTGCTCCGGCCGCGCGGGCGGGTTGTAGCGCCACGTCGCGACTGCGAGATCGAGGAAGACCAGCGCCGGCGCGAGCTTCGGCTGCACCGCGAACACGATCAGCGTCGCGATCGAAACGACGAGTTGAATGATGGCCAGCGTGTCGAGGGCGGGCGTGTGGAGAAAGTAGACGCCGAGGAAGGCGGCACCAGTCACGAGAAGTGCGACAAACGCAGGATGGGCTTCAGCCCGTCCACCCCCGGGGGGACGGGCTGAAGCCCATCCTGCGTTCACCGCATCCAGCGCAATCGCGGCCGCGATGCAAACGCCGAGATCCCAAAGCACGCGCAATCGCTGATGCAGACTCACGCCGGCGAGCGGAATGGCGCGGATCGCGTCGCGCCACAGCGGCACCTCCGCGATGGTCAGCAGCGCGAAGAGCATCAATCCCAACGCGAAGAAAAGCGGACGGCGTCGCGTGACGAACGGCGCCGACAGCGCGAGGGCCAGCGTCAAAAGACCGGCGTAGCTGGAGCACACCTCGCCGTAGTCGTTCAGCACCGCGGGATGCGATCCGCGCGGCGGCGCATACGTGCCGGTGACGGGATTACCGAGGACGTTCGGCGCGACGAGCGGCAGCAGCCACTCGTACGACAGGCCGTGATTCGCG
Source organism: Thermoanaerobaculia bacterium (assembly GCA_035526885.1). Lineage (GTDB taxonomy): Bacteria > Acidobacteriota > Thermoanaerobaculia > Gp7-AA8 > Gp7-AA8 > QHVT01. The sequence goes on from DATLBM010000351.1 coordinate 8,880, forward strand.
GGGTTCAGCTTCGCGTCGTGAAACTTCTCGAAGCGCTCGGTGGTCTGCAGCACGCGCAGCGTCGGGTACCAGAAGAACGCCGTGAGCAGTCCGGCGATGATGAACGCGGTCGCGGGCAGGAATACGCGCGTGCGTCCGAGGTAGACGATGAATACGGCGGTGGTGATCCACACCCACAGCGCGGATTCGGGATGGCCGCCGAGGACCGAGCACGCCAGGCCGAGGACGAGCAGGACGTAGGCGGGCTTCGTCCCGTACTCGACGAGCTCGCGCGCGCCGGTCAGCGCGACCGGCAGCATCATCGTCGCCAGGCCCAGCGGAAACAGCAGCCAGACGACGTGAAACGTGCAGAACGCGTAGGCGACGGCGCCGAAGACCGACGCTGCGTCGCCGAGTCCGAATCCGCGCAGAAGCACGAACGTGAAGAAGAGCAGCGTGAAGATTCGCAGCGCGGCGGAGAGCGTGAACGCTTTCCCCACCGTCAGCGGCAATCCCAGCAGCGTGAATGGATGGAAGAGCGCAGTCTGCTGGTTGGCGAGCAGCGGCGCGCCGCCGGCGGAGTGGCGGTTCCACAACGGCAGGCGCAGCGAGGTCAGCTCGTCGCGCGCGATGCGCGTCCATGGCGCGAGCTGCGTGAAGACGATGCCCGTGTTCGCGTTCGCCTTCGGTGCGGCGATCGCTTTCCACGGATAGGCGTGAAAGGCGAGGTTGCCGGGGAGGTCGACCTTCGAGGTGAACAGCGTCTGCGCCTCAAAGAGCAGGCACAGCGCGAAAAAGAGCGCGGTGATGAGCCACGGAACCGAGCGGAAGAAGCGATTCCAGAGAGCCGCCATCGCGGCGGACGCTGCCGCGAAGATCGCCAGAGTCAGCAACACTTTGCCATCATCCCATCGGGTGAAACTTTTGCAGTGGAAAGCCGTCGTAGAATTCGACGGAAGACGCGCCATGAAGACGAAGATCGCCCTCATTCTTCTCCTCGCCGCAACGAGCCTCTCCGCGCAGGAGCAATCCTCGACGGAGACCACGAAGCCCGATTATTCGAAGCCGTCGCTGCAGCGATTCGTGCTCTCGATTCCGGAGCCGCCGAAGCGCGACCGCAACGTGCGCTTTCACGTCGGCGCGATCGAGTTCGGCGCGATCGGCACGCGCTGGCGCTTCAACTACCTCCCCATCATGACCCCGCTCTCCGGCTCGCGCCTCGGCGTCACGCAGGAGTGGCCCGATCCGTTCGCGCTCACCGGCACGATCATCGCCACACCGAAACGCGCCTGGCGCACGCAGCGCAAAGTGGACGCGGAGATGAAACGGATCGAGAAGAGCGAGCGCGCGAAGATCAAGGTGGACGTGAAGTAGGTCTGACGCTGTCGCTCCACCCTCACGCCCGGGGAACGACGAGAGGCCTCCGGCGGGCCGGCCCGGCCGGCAGCGCTTTTGGGCCTAGCCAGGATGCCCCGGGGGTCGCCCGAAATGCGCCGTGCGCGACTGCACGTGCAACGTAAGCGCTGCCGGCCGTGCCGGCCCGCCGGAGGCCCTTCGTCGGTCTCGGGTGGGGGGCTATCTCGCCAGGCCCCAGCTCGTTCGTGTCAGCCACTCCATCAGCGCGTTCGCGTCCATCGGTTTGGCGATCCAGTAGCCTTGCGCGAGGTCGCAGCCGAGGTCCTTGAGCATCTGCCACGTGCGCGCGTCCTCGACGCCTTCCGCGCAGACCTGCTTGCCGAGGTTGTGTGCGAGGTCGATGACCGTGCGGACGATGGCGGCGTCGGCGTCGCTGGTGCGCATCCCGATCACGAATGACTTGTCGATCTTGATCTCGTCGATGGGCAGCTCGCGCAGGTGCGTGAGCGATGAGTATCCCGTTCCGAAGTCATCCACGGACAGCCGCACGCCCATCGACTGCAGCGTCGCCAGGATGGCCAGCGCGTGCGCGGGGTCGGCCATGATCGAGCTCTCGGTGATCTCGATTTTCAGAAATCGCGGATCGACGCCCCAGCGGTCCAGCGCGCCCTGGATTTTGCCGGGCAGTTCCTGGTCGAGCAGCGAGCGCGCGGAGACGTTGACGGCGATGTGGATCGGCGCGCCGGCGTCCTGCCACACGCGGCACTGGCCGATCGTGTGATCGAGCAGCCAGTCCGTCACGCCGCGAATCAGGCCCGTGCGCTCGGCGAGCGGGATGAACTGCGATGGGCTGAGGTGACCGCGCTGCGGATGTTCCCAGCGCAGGAGCACTTCCGCGCGCGTCATGATGCCGCTGCGCATGTGCAGCTTGGGCTGGTAGTGCGCCGTGAGCTCCCCGCGCTCGACGGCGCTGCGCAGCTCCACGACCAGCGCCAGCTGATCGGGCGTCGTCGACGCACCGTCTTCCTGATGAAAGGCGTAGCCGCTCTGCCGCTGCTTCGCCGAGTACATGGCCACATCCGCGCGGCGCAGGAGCGTGCGCGCGTCGGTGCCGTGCTCGGGAAACATGGCGATGCCGATGCTGCCGCCCACTTCGAGCACCTGCCCGTCGATGACGAACGGCTGCTCGAGCGTGCCCAGGATGCGGCGCGCGGTGGTCGCGGCCGTGTACGCGTCGGCGACGTTCGGCAGCACCACCGCGAACTCGTCCCCGCCCAGTCGCGCGCCCACGTCGTCAGCGCCCAACTGATTCTGCAGACGAAACGAAACCTGCTTGAGCAGCGCGTCGCCGAACTGATGCCCGAACGTGTCGTTCACTTCCTTGAAGCGATCGAGGTCCATGAGCATCAGCGCGAGCAGCGTGCGGTCGGTGCGCGACTTCTCGATCTCGCGCTCCAGGTTCTCGAAGAGCATGGTGCGGTTCGGCAGGCCGGTCAGCCCGTCGTGCATGGCCTGGTGGCGAAGCGACGTGAGGTGATGCTTGTTCTCCGTGACGTCGCGCGCGAACGCGACCCAGTGCGAGAGCTGGCCGCCGTCTTCGACGGGCACGAGCTGCAGGTCGAGCTCGAACTCCGCGCCGCTGGCCCGCCGCGCCGTCACCTCGGCCTCGAAGGGGCGCCCCTCGAAAACGTGCTGCAGCAGCGCGTCGAAGATCGCGTTCTGCCGCTCGACGATGCCGAAGATCTGCGGCGTCTGGCCGATGATCTCGTCGCGCGTGCGGCCGAGGATCGTGCAGAAGCCGTCATTGACGAAGGCGATGCGCGGGCCGGCCGCCTCGACCGCGGGCGTGAGGATGGCGATGCCTTGATCGGTGACGCGGACGGCGGTGCCGAGGAGTTGGAGCTGCTCGCTGTGCAGGCGTCCGCGGTCGAGTGGC
>DATLBM010000352.1:0-7132 GCA_035526885.1 Thermoanaerobaculia bacterium
GATCTTTCTGGCGATCTATTACTTCACGCGATTTCGTCCGCGGTGGCGCGATCTGTGGTTCTTTCCCATCGCCGCGGCCACGTTCTTCGCGACGACGATCGTCTACCTCTCGCCGCCGATCCTGCGCTCCCTCATCGACGCCTGTCTGGCCGGCGGCGGCAAGTATCCGTTCTGGAATTACCTGGAGCTGGGGACGTATCGCGCGCCGTGCTTCTACGCGTTTCTGCTGCTGGCGATCAAGGTGGGGCCGTGGCTGCTCTTCGCGTTTCACCGGCCCGCGCGATGGTTTCTCGTCGCGCTGTTCATCGATCTGGCGCGAAAGGGGACGGTCTTCGGATACGAGACGCCGCATCATCAGGTGCAGTTCTATCCCGTGCTTTTCCTGTTCATCGCGGTGGGGGTGATGGCGGGTTGGCGGTTGGCGGTTGGCGGTTGGAGGGTTGTGCTCGCGTGCGTGCTGGCGGTGCTTGCTGTGATTCAGGTGTTCGACGTCGTCCGGTTTTTTCCGAACTATCTCTTCTACGGCGCGCAGTACGGGGACCGGTTCATCGGGGAGTTTTACGGGCCGGCGGTGATGCATGCGCAGGGGCGCGGCGACGTGTGGGGCGTGATCAACAGGATCCGCGAGCGCGAGCCGGAGGCGAAGATCCTCATCGCGGACAACAACATGTTCGACGCCGTGGACGACGCATTCGTGCCGTTCACGAAGCGCGATCCGCACGTGCGCTATCGCTACGCACTGGTCGACCGGCTGTACGCGAAGCACTTTCACTTTCCGGAGCGCGATGCGTACAACGCGTATCTCGCCGCGAATTACCGCGTCGCGTACGAGACGAAGTTTCCGCCGGGAGTGTGGGTGTATCGCGTTCTCGTTCAGACCAGGTAAGCGACCGCGAATCCGATCTGCGCGGCCATCATCATCAGATACATGTGCCGCCAGCTGGGATGGTTTTCGGTGGCCGTGAGCTCGTCGGGGTTGCGCACGATCAGCCAGAACGTGTACGTGCCCCACAGCGCGAGCCCGATGCCCAGGATGATCAGGAAGGTGGCGTTGCCGGTGAGGATGCCGGTCATCGCGCCGACGGGCATCAGCAGCCACGGGATGACGAACGACGGCGCGATCATCCACGCCGCCTTGCGCACGCCGAAGGCGATGGGCAGCGTGCGGCATCCGCCCGCGGCGTCGCCTTTCATGTCACTGAAGTCTTTCGTGGATGCGGCGCCGAGGAGGAAGAGCATGAAGATCGAGCCGATGAACCACGGCTCGGCGTAGTGCGCGCGCGCGACCATCGTCCAGCCGGCCACCTTCAGCAGCAACCCGCGCGGGATGGCGATGGTGAGATTCGCGCCGATGGGGTGCGCCTTGGTGCGGCCGAGCGCGGGCACGGAGTAGACGAACGTGGAGATCAGCGCGATGACGTAGATGAAGAAGCACTCGTGCCACGGCAGCGGCGCGAAGAACTTCTGCATCCACCAGTTGTACGGGTAGACGACCACCAGCCAGGTGGGGATCGTGCCGAGGATGTACATGATCCAGGTGAAGATCCAGGCGCCGCGGATCGAGACCTCGCCGGTCACGATGGGCCGGTTGGGCTTGTTGATGCGATCGATCTCGAGGTCGTAGATCTGGTTGAGGGTGTTGTTGGCGGCATTCAGAAACGCCGCGCAGAGGGAGCCCAGCGTCACGGTGAGAATCACGGACGCGGTAACGGCGCGCGAGGGATCGGGATTGTGCGCCGAGCCCCACGCGCAGATCGCGCCCGAGATGATGCCCAGCAGCGGAGGCATGAGGGTGAAGGGGCGGGCCAGGGTGAGGTAGCGCTTCAAGCGGGCGTGAGTGTAGACGATGGTTGCCGGTTGCCGGTTGCCGTGTTGCCGGTGAGGCATGGACTTACGGGGAAGGAAGCGTCTGGAACCCTGATGTTGCCGGTTGCCGTGTTGCCCATGTTGGCGGTGCAGCATGGGCTTACGGGCAGGACGCACCGGCAACCGGCAACCAGCAACACGGCAACACTCGTTGTAGACTCCCCCCGTGTCACGCAAACCCATTTTCGACAAGGACGCCAAAGAGGACGATGCCGATTACGGCAACGCTCCGAGCAACCGCATGAGCCTCAGCAAAATCGCATTGTTTTTCGACTTCGAGAACATCGCCATCGGGGTGATGGACGCGAAGTACAAAAAATTCGAGGTGAACCTCGTGCTCGAGCGCCTGCTCGAGAAGGGCAAGATCGTCGTCAAGCGCGCCTACTGCGACTGGGACAAGTTTCCCGACTACAAACGCGAGCTGCATGAGGCGGCCGTGGAGATGATCGAGATCCCGGGCCGCGGCTATTCAGGAAAGAACTCGGCGGACATCCGCATGGCCGTGGACGCCATGGACATGTGCTGGTCCAAGGAGCACATCGACCTCTTCGTCATCGCCTCGGGCGACTCGGACTTTTCTCCCCTCGTCTCGAAGCTCAAAGAGAACGACAAGTACGTGATCGGCGTGGGCGTGAAGAACTCGTCGTCCGACCTGCTCATCGACAACTGCGATGAGTTCATCTTCTACGAAGACCTCGTGCGCGGCATCACCAAGGCGCCGGCGGTGCCGTTCAAGGACAAGAAACAGGCCGAGGTGTTCAAGCTGCTGATCGACTCGATCAAGGCGCTGATGCGCGAGAACAAGGAAATCCTCTGGGGCTCGATGGTCAAGCAGACCATGCAGCGCAAGAAGCCGACGTTCAACGAGGAGTACTACGGCTACAACACCTTCTCCGATCTGCTCGAGGATGCGCAGAACAACAACATCATCAAGATCAAGAAGGACGTGAAGTCGGGCTCGTACGTGATCACGGGATTCGCGCAGAGCGCGGCGTAGGCCGGCACGGCCGGCGGCGCTGGTTGGCCCAGCCTGAACGGACGCCAGTCGTCTGAACGTTCGATCGCGGCTGAAGCCCGCCGCTCCACTTACAATACGCGCCGTGCCGCCGAGCCTGCAGAATCGCGTCCACTATCCCGTTCTCATCATCGGCACGGGCATCGCCGGACTGACGGCCGCGTTCTCGCTCGCCAACGCGGGCATCCGCGTGCTGCTGGTGACCAAGGCGGTCGATCCCGCGGACTGCAATACCTCGTGGGCGCAGGGCGGGATCATCTACGAAGGCGAAGGCGACACGCCGGCGAAGCTGATCAACGACATCATGCGCGCCGGCGCGGGCATCTCGAACGAGGAGGCGGTCAACTTCCTCTCCACCGAGGGGCCTCGCGTCGTGAAGCAACTGCTGCTCGACAATGTGCACGTCCCCTTCTCGACGACGGACGAAGGCGAGCTCGATCTCACGCAGGAAGGCGCGCACTCGATGCCGCGCATCATCCACGCGGGCGACGCCACGGGCCGGGCCATCGAGACCTCGCTTCTCAATCGCGTGAAGTCGGAGCCGAACATCACGCTGGCCACGGAAGTCACGGCCATCGATCTCCTGACCACGCACCATCATCCGCTGGACATCCAGGTGCGCTACCGCCTGACGAATGAATGCGTAGGCGCGTACCTTTTGAACAACCGCACGAACGACGTCTACACGGTCTTCGCGGACTACACGATCCTGGCGACGGGCGGCATCGGTCAGATCTACCTGCACACGACCAACACGCGCAACTCGCTGGGCGACGGCGTGGTGATGGCGCATCGCGCCGGCGCGCGCATCCTGAACGCGGAGTACGTGCAGTTCCACCCCACCGCGCTGGCGGACAAGAAGGCGAATCACTTCCTGATCTCGGAGGCGCTGCGCGGCGAGGGCGCGCGGCTCCGCAATCAACGCGGCGAGTACTTCATGGAGAAATACTCGCCGGAGCTCAAAGACCTCGCGCCGCGCGACATCGTGGCGCGCGCCATCGTCGAGGAGATGACGCGCAACAAAGAGGAGTTCGTGTGGCTCGACCTCGCGAACCACTACCACGGCCCGCAGCCGATCAAGGAGCGCTTCCCGAACATCCGCGCGGCGTGCCTGGAGCTGGGCGTGGACATCGAAAAGGATCCGATTCCGGTCGTGCCCGCGGCGCACTATTTCTGCGGCGGCGTGCTGGTGAACACGAGCGGTGAGACGACGCTGTCGCGCCTCTACGCGATCGGCGAGACGTCGTGCTCGGGCCTGCACGGCGCGAATCGTCTGGCCTCGACGTCACTCCTCGAAGGTCTCACGTGGGGCTACTACGCGGCGCAATCGATTCGCGGACGCCTCGCCGCCGCGGCGTCGAAAGCCTCGCCGCAGGTGCAGCGCGCGTTCTCGTCGATCGGCGCCGGACAGGGCGTCCTCCCCGATTCGATTCTCAGCGCGGTGCCGGACTGGCGTCCGCCCGGCCACGAGAACCTGGAAGATCCCGCGCTCATCCTGCAGGACTGGACGACGATCCAGCACACGATGTGGAACTACGTGGGCATCGTCCGCACGTACGAACGTTTGAAGCGCGCTCTCAGCGACATGCAACACCTCGGCAGCCGCCTCACGAAGTACTACCACGAGTCGACGATCAGCAAGTCGATCGTGGAGCTGTTTCACGGACAGCAGATGGCGTCGATCGTGGCTTCGGCGGCGATCCGCAATCCGAAGTCGATCGGGGCGCACTTCAGGAAGGATTAGGACCTATAGGACTATCGGTGCGACAGGTCGTACACGATCTGTTCTGCGATGCGCACGGCCTCGGCGTGCGTGGGCGACGGGCCGCCGATGTCGAAATCGGCGACGTGCGGGCGGAGCGGGTCGGCGTGCGGAAGGGGCGTGCTGCGTTCTTCGCGCACCTTCTCGTCTCTTCGCTGTGCTTCGAGTTGTTCGCCGATCGTGTCGCGGTCGGTGACGCGTGAAGGGATGACCATCGGATCGCTCTGCGCGACGACGGTGTCGCCGCGGCGGATCTCGTACGCGAGACGCCCGTACGGCGCGGGCTCGAGCACGATCACGGCGTCCGCGTCGGCCGGGTTGGCGACGACGTTCAGTCGCTGCGTCAGCGCCTCACGAACCGAGTGATGCAGCGGAGTAACGCCGCGGACCGTTCGTTTGGCGGTGAGTTGCGGATCGAGGACGATGGCGTAGCGGCCGGCGGGTTTCTGCGGCCGCGAGGCGCACGCGACGACGACGAACGGGAGAAGAAGAGCAAGCAGATGGCGTCGCATGTTCATATTCCTCACAACTTCGTACGGAGATCGTAGACGACTTTCGGGATTCATGCCCGTTCGCGGGACGCGATTTGTCGCCGCGCGTGACAGAGCGCGCTAGAAGAGGTCGCGCTGATTGCGTGCGGCGGACAGCGGATAGCCGAGGTGCTGGAGGGCGGTGCGGCTGGCGACGCGGCCGCGCGGAGTGCGCTGCAGGAAGCCGATCTGGATCAGGTACGGCTCGTAAAGATCCTCGATCGTGCCGCGGTCTTCGCCCACCGACGACGCGAGCGCGTTCAGTCCGACGGGACCGCCGCCGAATCGCTCGATGACCGTCGTCAGCAGCTTGCGATCGATCTCGTCGAGACCATAGTCGTCGACTTCGAGCATGTGCAGCGCCTCGCGCGCGATGGCCATGTCGACCGCGCCGTCGTGTCGCACTTCCGCGAAATCGCGCACGCGGCGCAGCAGGCGGTTGGCGATGCGAGGCGTACCGCGCGAGCGGCGGGCGATCTCGACCGCGGCCGCGCCCTCGATGGGGATGCCGAGGATCTCGGCGGAGCGGCGCACGATGATCGTGAGCGAGTCGACGTCGTAGAAATCGAGTCGATGCACGATGCCGAAACGCGCTCGCAGCGGCGCGGTGAGCAGGCCCGCGCGCGTGGTCGCGCCGACGAGCGTGAAGCGCGGCAGATCGACTTTCAGCGTGCGCGCCGCGGGTCCCTGTCCGATGACGACGTCGACGTGGAAGTCCTCCATCGCCGAGTAGAGCACTTCCTCCACGATCGCAGGAAGGCGATGAATCTCGTCGATGAACAACACGTCGCCCGCCTCGAGGTTCGTGACGATGGCCACGAGGTCTCCCGGTTTCTCGAGCGCGGGACCGGAGGTCGTGCGCAGGCTCGCGTCCATCTCGTTGGCGACGATGTTCGCGAGCGTGGTCTTGCCGAGGCCCGGAGGTCCGAAGAGCAGGACGTGGTCGAGGGCCTCGTGCCGTTTGCGCGCGGCGGCCAGAGAGATCTCGAGGTTGGCCTTGACCTTCTGCTGGCCGATGTATTCGCGGAGGAGCCTGGGGCGGAGGGAAAGCTCGGCCTGGACGTCTTCGGGCTCCGCGGTCGAGGCGAGGATGCGCTCAGTGTTCACCGTTCGCCATTGTAGTGGTGACGGGACGGACACTCATTTCCTTCCGCCGCGATGTACGTATGGAAGAGAGGCGCAGGGCCGGTCCAAAAAGAAAAGGAGAGCATCGCAATGAAGAAGCGTCTGATCCCGCTCCTGGTTCTCATCCTCATCGCCAGCATCGCCCCGTCCGCGATGGCCAACCACTGCGAGCGCTGTAAGCTCGTCGCCAACGAATGCGCGTGGGTCGCCGACTACGGTTGGGCCATCTGCGCCTACGACACGGGCGGCAACTGTTACACGCAGAACCGCTGCGGCCCCCACGCGGCCGCGGCCGTCCAGCCGCTGGCTTCCGAGTTCATGGTGGCCTCGGTCGAGCGTCTCGACGAGCCGCAGCAGCAGGAATCGCAGCAGATCCGCGTGGCGTCGCTCGAGACGCCGCAGTCCGCGCAACGCTGATCGCCGCCCTGCGCCTCACGAAAAGGAGATCGCCATGATGTTTCTGTTGATGCTGGCCATCCTCGGCGCCGACGCGCGACAAGGCTCGATCGAGGCGGTGATCCGCGGCAGCAATCAACCGCTGGCCGTCGAGCTGCTGCGCCGCAACGACTCCGACGACTGGGACGAAGTCGAGCACCGCAACCTCGCGTCGCAAGCGCGGAGCGTGCGCTTCGAAGGATTGCCGTCCGGCGTGTATCAGGTGCGCGTGCGCGGACCCCAAGCCACCGAGCAGATCTCCACGAAGCTCGCCCTCGGCAACGCCGACGCGAGACGGATCACCATCACCATCCAGCCATTCGTCGTCACCGGACGCGTCACCCTCGGCGGCACTGTTGCCGGCGCGGGCACGGTGACGCTCGAGCATCGCGAGTTTCA
>DATLBM010000353.1:0-3843 GCA_035526885.1 Thermoanaerobaculia bacterium
GTTGTCGCGGCGCTCGCTGCCGGTGTCGATCGACTTCGCCTGGATGGTGAACTCGACGCTGGATTTGGCGGGATGGGCGCGGTCGATGTTGATCGCTCCCTCGAAGTCGCGGAACTGCCCGACCACGTTCGACGTGAAGTGGCGGACCTTGAACGTGGCGGTGGAATGACTCTTGTCCACGGCCCACGACTCCGGTGCAGCATCCTGGGCGAGGAGGGGAAGCGCGATCAGCGCGAGAACGGCGAAGAGCTTTTTCATGCGCGCCGGAACTCCCGCGTACCGCGCCTGAATTCCGCAGAGCCTCACAGTCTCACAGCCTCACAGTCTCATAGCAGAGACGTAACACCTATGAGGCTATGAGCCTGTGAGCCTATGAGACTATTCCGCGGCCATGCGCAGACTGCTCCTCCTCGCTCTGCTCGCGTTCAGCACAGTTTCCGCTCTCGGCCGCGACGCCGCCGAGATCCGCCTCGCCCTGCGCCGCCTCCAGCACGTCGGCGGCGCGCTGTACATCGCCGCGCATCCGGACGACGAGAACACGGCCATGCTCTCCTGGCTGGCCAGCGATCGCGCCGTGCGCACGGGCTACCTCTCCATGACCCGCGGCGACGGCGGCCAGAACCTCATCGGCGAAGAGACCGGCGCGCTCCTCGGCGTCATCCGCACGCACGAGCTCCTGCAGGCGCGGCGCATCGACGGCGCCGAGCAGATGTTCACGCGCGCCATCGACTTCGGCTTCACCAAGTCACCCGAGGAGACGATGCGGTTCTGGGGACACGACGCGGTGCTGAGCGACGTCGTGTGGGCCATCCGCAAGTTCCAGCCGGACATCCTCATCACGCGCTTCCCCGTCACCGGCGAAGGCGGACACGGACAGCACACCGCGTCGGCGATTCTCGCGGAAGAAGCCTTCGCCGCGGCGGGCGATCCCGCGAAGTTCCCCGAGCAGCTGGCGACGGTGAGCGTGTGGCAGCCGAAGCGGATCTTCTGGAACCGCTTCTCGTTCGGACGCCAGCCCGATCCGAACGATCCCGCCCTCGCCAAATCATTGCGCGTCGACCTCGGCGCCTACAACACGCTCCTCGGCCGCGCCTACAGCGAGATCGCCGGCGAGAGCCGCAGCCAGCACAAGAGCCAGGGCTTCGGCGCCGCCGAGCGCCGCGGCACGCTCCTCAACTTCTACGACCTGCGCGGCGGCGATCCCGCCACGACCGATCTCTTCGAAGGCATCGACACGAGCTGGGCGCGCTATCCCGGCGGCGAGTCCGTCGGCGCGATTCTGAAAAAAGCCGAGGACACGTTCGACGAGAACAAACCCGCGAGCACGGTGCCGTTGCTCATCGACGCGCTGAACGCGCTGGCGCGGCTGCGCGCGACGCCGGAGTGGTCGCGCCAGAGCAAGCCGTGGCTGGACAGAAAAGAGCAGGACCTCCTCCAGGCCATTCGCGACTGCGCGGGCATCGCCATCGACGTGGCCGCCAGCGACTCCGCGGTCATCCCGGGCGGCGAGCTGCCGGTCAGCGTCACGGTCGTCAATCGCTCCGACTATCCGTTCCGCCTGTCGATGGTCGGCAGTCCGTACGCGGAAGGCAAAGGCGATCTCACGCCGCTCGAGTACAACAAGCCGGTCAAGCGCGACATCGTCATCAAGGTGCCGGAGCGCATGCAGTACTCGCAGCCGTACTGGCTGCGCCGCGATCCGCGATCGCCGGGCATCTACGAAGTCGACAACGTCCTGTCCATCGGCCGGCCCGACAATCCCGTGGAGCTGCCGATCACCGTCACGCTCGATGATCCGAAAGGCAACACGATCCTGTTCGTCGTGCCGGCGGTCTATCGCTGGACCGACCCCGTGAAGGGCGAGCAGGTGCGCAACGCCGACGTTGTGCCGCCCGTGTCGGTGAAGCTCAGCTCGAACGTCTACATCTTCCCCGACACGAAAGCGAAGCCCGTGACCGTGTGGCTGCGCAGCTACGGCGCGACGGAAGGAAAGCTTTGGCTGCTCGCGCCGGAAGGCTGGAAAGTCGAGCCGCAGCTCGTGCAGGTGAAGATGACGGGCAAGGGCGACGAGTCGCGCGCCACGTTCACCGTGACGCCGCCCGCCGGCGAGACCGTGGCCGCGCTGCGCGCCGAATTCGCGCAGGGCGAGAAGGGCGGCTTCGGCGTGATGCAGGGCATCATGGAGATCGACTATCCGCACATCCCCGCGCAGCGCGTCCTCGGTAACGCCGTGGCCAAGCTCGTGCGCAGCGACATCAAACATCGCGGCACGCGCATCGGCTACATCATGGGCTCGGGCGACGACGTGCCGAACATCCTTCGCCAGGTCGGCTATGAGGTCAACCTGTTGACCGATGCCGATCTCGATCGCGGCGACTTCTCCGCGTACGACGCGATCGTCACCGGCGTGCGCGCGTACAACACGCGCAAGCGCATGCGCCTCGCGCACGAGAAGCTGATGCAGTACGTCGAGAACGGCGGCACGATGGTCGTGCAGTACAACGTGCCCGCCGATGACCTGACCGTGCCGTCGCCGGGACCGTTCCCGTTCAAGCTCACGCGCGATCGAGTGACGGTCGAGGAAGCGCCGGTGCGCTTCGTCGATCCCGCGCATCCAGTGCTCAACACGCCCAACAAGATCACGGCCGCGGACTTCAACGGCTGGATCCAGGAGCGCGGCCTCTACTTCGCAGCCGCGGGCTGGGACCCGCGCTACACGACGGTGCTCGCGTCGAACGATCCCGGCGAGCCGGAGAACGCCGGCGGTGAGCTCGTCGCCAAACACGGCAAGGGAACGTTCGTCTACACGAGCTACGCGTGGTGGCGGCAGTTGCCGGCGGGCGTGCCGGGCGCGATCCGGGCGTTCGTGAACCTGGTTTCGGCAAAATGACACCAACGCAGGGGGGACGACCGGGGGCCTCCGGCGGCCGGGGGCGCGGCCCCCGGACCCCGCTGACGGGCCTAGCCTCCGCGACACACGTGTCGCGGAGGCTAGGCCTGCAAACGGGGTCTGGGGCCCGTGGCCCCAGCCGCCGGAGGCCCCCGGTCGTCCCCCCATCCGAATGACATCATGACCGAACCTCGCTGGCCCCGCCTCTACGCCGCGGTCCTGATCGTCCTGGCGATCGACATCCTCCTTTTCACTCTGCTCACGAGGGCCTTCGCGTGAAGCAGGCCGACTGGATCGTCCTCATCGCGACGCTGGCCGGCATCGTCATCTTCGGCGTCTGGAAAGGACGGCGGCAGAAGCGGCTCGCGCAGTACCTGCTGGCCGACCGGCAACTGCAGTGGTACACGGTGGCGCTCTCAGTGATGGCCACGCAGGCCAGCGCCATCACTTTCCTCTCCACGCCCGGCCAGGCCTACACCGACGGCATGCGCTTCGTGCAGTTCTACCTCGGCCTGCCGATCGCGATGGTCATCCTCTCCATCACCGCCGTCCCGATCTATCACCGCCTGAAAGTCTTCACCGCGTACGAATACCTGGAGACGCGCTTCGATCTGCGCACGCGCACGCTCACGGCGATCATCTTTCTCCTGCAGCGCGGCCTGGGCACCGCCGTGACGCTCTACGCGCCTGCACTCATCATCTCGCTCGTCCTCGGCTGGAACATTCACCTCACCACGCTGGTGATCGGCGTGCTGGTGATCATCTACACCGCGAGCGGCGGCACGAAAGCCGTCTCCTGGACGCAGACGCATCAACTGCTGATCGCCCTCGGCGGCATGGCCGTGGCCATGATCATCGCCATCAAGTCCCTGCCGCAGGGAGTGGGATTCGGCGACGCCGTGCGCGTGGCCGGTCACATGAACCGGATGAACGTCATCGACTTTCACTTCGAT
>DATLBM010000354.1:0-13134 GCA_035526885.1 Thermoanaerobaculia bacterium
TCGCGCTCGGGAACGCTCACGTACGAGGCGGTCGGACAGACGCGCACCATCGGACAGTCGACGGCGGTGGGCATCGGCGGCGATCCGCTGCCGGGCACGAACTTCATCGACTGCCTGGCCGCGTTCCAGGCGGATCCGCAGACCGAGGCCATCATCATGATCGGCGAGATCGGCGGCAGCGCGGAGGAAGAGGCGGCCGCATTCGTCAAGGCGAATGTGACGAAGCCGGTCGTGGCGTTCATCGCCGGACAGACCGCGCCTCCCGGACGCCGCATGGGCCACGCCGGCGCCAGCATCAGCGGCGGCAAAGGCACGGCGTCGGAAAAGATGGCCGCGCTCGAAGCCGCGGGCATTCACGTGGTGAAAGCGCCGTCGGACATGGGCCGCAAGATCGAAGAAGTGTGGAGAGGGCGCGCCTGAGCGCGCCCTACTCGATCCGCTTCACCAGTCCGGATTCCATCTCGTAATACGCCGTCACGACCTGGATGCGATTGCTCGTCACCGCTTCGCGGATGAGCGGGCTCGCCGCGAGCAGGTACGCGGCCGAGGCGCGCGTGTTCGCCTCCACCGCTTTCTTCACGTTCGCGGGATCGCTCGTGCTGTACGGGATGCCGACGAACGACGCGCGGATGCGCGTGGCCAGCGCGGTGAGCGCGGGCGTGTTCGGGCCGCCGACGCCGAGCGAGGCTTTCACCGCGCCGCAGTTCTCGTGTCCGAGAACGACGATCAACTGCGTGTAGCCCTGGGCGATCGCGTATTCGATGGACGCCAGGCCGAAGTCATCGACCACGTTTCCCGCGCCGCGCACGACGAACAGGACGCCCAGCGACTGGTTGAACACGAGCTCCGGCGGGACGCGGCTGTCCGAGCAGCTCAGCACCGTGACCGGCGGCAGCTGATGATCCGCGAGCTGCTGGCGCTCGGCCTTGAGGTTGTCGTACGTGATCCTGCCGTTCACGTAGGCCTGATTGGCCTGCAGCAGTGCGGCCCAGAGTTGCTGTGCGGTGACTCCGCGCTCGGGCGGACGGAGCGGGGCGGCCGGAGGCGCTTGCGGCTGCTGGGCGATGACGGCCGTTGCGGCGAACAGAAAAATGGCCAGGGCACGACGCATGGGGAACCCTCCTGCACTACGATCTCGAACGATGCTGCGCCTCATTGTCGTCGTTCTTGCCTCGGCCGTGTGGCTCAAAGGGAACCTGCACACGCACACCCTCGAAAGCGACGGCGACTCCACGCCCGCCGAAATGGCCGCGTGGTATCGCGATCACGGCTACGACTTTCTCGCGATCACGGATCACGACAAGCTCACGAAGATCGACGCGCCCCAGGGACTGGTGCTCATTCCCGCGGAGGAAGTCACGGATCGCTTGAACGGAAAGTCGCTGCATGTGAATGCCATCGGCATCCAGCGCGTGGTCGCGATTCAGGGCGGGAAGACGAAGGTCGACGTGCTCCAGCGCGACATCGATGCCGTGCGCGCGGCGGGCGGCATCGCGCTGGTGAATCATCCGAACTTCGGCTGGGCGTTCGGCGCGGACGAGCTGCTGCAGCTCGAAAACTTCACGCTCCTGGAGATCGCATCCGGGCATCCGTACGTGAACATGTACGGGCCGCCGTCCGAGGAGGCGATCTGGGACCGGCTCCTGACGGCGGGACGCCGCGTGTGGGGCGTGGGCGTCGACGACTCGCATCATCTGAAACGACCGTGGGACACCGACGTGGCGCTGCCCGGCAAGGCCTGGGTGGTCGTACACGCGGAGCGCGATGCGAAGTCCATCGTGGCAGCGTTGCAGCGCGGTGAGTTCTATGCGTCGACGGGCGTGGAACTGGAGGAGATCTCCGCGACCGCCGTCAAAGTGAAACAGAAGAATGGCGCGCACTACCGCATCCAGTTCATCGGCTCCGGCGGACGCGTTCTGCAGGAGACGGAAGGCCTCACCGCGACCTGCAAACTGCGCGGCGATGAAGCCTACGTGCGCGTGAAGGTCATCGACTCGAACGGCCGCATGGCCTGGGGCCAGCCGCAGTTCGTGAAGAAGGATACGATCGCGCGATGAATCTCGCCGTACGCCTGGCCGTGCCCGTGAAGACGCTCGTGCTGATCGGCGGCGGCGACTTCTCGTTCGGTGACACGCGCGAGATCGACCGCCTTCTGATCGAGCGCATGCCTGCCGGTCGCCGCACCATCGCCTTCCTTCCCACCGCCTCCGGCTCCGCCGAATACGCCCAGCACCTCGGCAAGTATTTTCACGAGCTCGATCCGTCGGTGGAAGTCGTGAACGTCCCGGTCTACCGCGGCCGCGACAGCCGTCGCCCGAAATCTCTCAACGCACTCCTCGCCGCCGGCTTGATCTACCTCGGCGGCGGCGTGACCAATCAACTGCTGGAGACGATTCGCGAGACGCCCACCGATCTCGCCATGCGCGATGCCGCCGCGAATGGCGCCGTCATCGCGGCGATCGGCGCCGCGGCGTCGTGCTTCGGCACGCACGCGCGCGACATGCGTGGCGGCACGGCGCTGCCCGCGCTGGGATGGCTGGCGAACACCGTCATCGACACCGGTTTCGATCCGCAGAACGACGGCGGCCTGCGGCGCCTGATGTCGCTTCCCGAAGTGCAGCTCGGACTCGGAATCCCCGCGAAAACGGCGCTGGTCATCGACGCTGGCGGCAACGGAACGATTGCGGGAGAGGGACAGATCGCCGCGTTTCGGAAGAAGAACTGAGGGACATGTAAAGAAACGTAGCGACGGGCTTCAGCCCGTCGCAATGTCGATATCGCGACGGGCTTCAGCCCGTCGCCACGTTTGTCTTTGGTACCTAGCACGAGCGTTGCACTGCCGAGGCCTTTTGGAGGTGTCGCATCGCAGCGTTGGAACAGACTCCCGCGGCTGAAAAGCCGGTCACGCACGAAGAGCTGGTCCGCTTTTTCAGCGTGCTGTCTCACGATCTGAAGTCGCCGATCTTCGCGGTCGACGGGTTCAGCGACCTGCTGCTCAGCGACTACCTCGAAAAGCTCGACGAAGAGGGTCAGGACTTTCTGCGCCGCATCCGCTCGAGCGCGCAGTACATGAAGCGCGTGCTCGACGAGATGTCGCACATGGTCAAGCTCCTGGCGCGCCCGAACGCGTCCAAGTCCATGCCGCTGCGGGAGATCGTCGAGGAAGTGATCCTCAAGTACAACTTCCAGATCGAGGAAGGCGGCGTGCAGGTCGAGCTCCCGAACGATCTGCCCACGCTGAACGTCGACCCCGAGAAGATGCGCGAGGCCATCGGCGCCATCGTCGCCAACGCGCTGTTCTTCAACGATCATGAGAAAGGGGAGCGCAAGCTCTCCATCGAATGCACGAGCGACGGTGCCGGCGGCGCGCGCTTCTGCGTCCGCGATAACGGCATCGGCATCGATCCGCGCTACGTCTCGCAGGTGTTCGAGCTGGGCGGAATGAGCAAGCTCGACAAGCAGCGCGGCGGCGGCCCGGGCTACGGTCTGTATCTGGCCAAGCGGCTCATCGAGAGCCACGGCGGCGAGCTGACGGTGGACTCAGTGCTGGGCGAGGGAAGCACTTTTTGCTTCACCATCCCCGCCGGCTGACACGGCGGCCGCGAGCACTTCCTCAGGCAGCGGCTCCTCGCCCGGCAACGCAATGATGCGGATGTCCACATGCCGGTCCTCGGTCCTGTCGACGCCGAGGTAGCGCGCGGCGGCCTGGGAGAGATCGAGGCAGAACTTCTTCGCGTACGGCCCGCGATCGTTCACGCGCAGGCGCAACTTGCGGCCGGTGGCGCGCGACGTCACCTCGATCCACGTGCCGAGGGGCAGCGTGAGGTGGGCGGCGGAGTACTTGGCGTTGCGGTAGATCTCGCCGTTCGCGGTTTTGCGGCCGTCGAAGAAGGTCGAGTAGTAGCTGGCCAGTCCGTCGACACGGTGCTTCAGCGCGAGCTGCGTGTACCTGACGATGCGCTGGAGCAGCGGGTCCTGCGCGGCCGGACGCAGCTCGTAGTCGACGCAGATCCTGTCGTCGATGGGGAGGGAGAAGTCTTCCTCAGCCCGCGCCGCGGGGGCGCAGGCGAGAAGTCCCGCGATGATGCAAGCCGCTGCCGTTCTCATGGCGCACGCATTCTGGCATTTTTCAACAAGCGAGCCAAACCGGAGGTTCTGGCTCGACAGTAAAGTATTTCTGCTCAGCCGTTTAGATGTGGCGTCCCGGTTGCAAATAAATGTGTTCGTACGACCCACGAGAGGCAGGAGGGCACATGCCGGAGCTGAAGACACAGCGGCCATATCAGGAGCGGTTCCTCGACAATTTCGATCGCTCGCAACTTCGCCGCGAGGTGCAGGCGGTCAAGCCGCGCCGTTTCCAGGGCTTGCGGAAGAAATACGCGACCCTGGCCCTCGGCGCCTCGCTGGCGCTGGGCGGAATCGGCGTACCGCTGAAGATGGTGCAGCAGAACGCGGGCGGAAGGGCCGGAACGAAGGAAGCCGCGGCGGCGGCGAATGCGGCTGGGTCGGAGTCGCCGCTCGACCGCGCACTCGCGGGCGATCTCAAAGCCGCGCAGTCGATCGCGAAATCGGTCGCCGGAGGCGTGGAGGCGGTGGCCGGAGGCGTGGAGAAAGCCACGGAATCGCCGCTCGCGGCGGTGGCCGAGGCGCCGAAGCAGTTGACGATGATGACCGAGAAGGCGCGGGAAGAGTTCTTCGCCAAGGAAGTCCCGTTCGGCTCGATCATCTACAAGGAAGCGAAGAAGAACAACGTGCGGCCGGAGCTGGTCGCGGCGGTGGTGCAGGCCGAGTCGAAGTTCAGGCCGACCGCGCGCTCGGGCGCGGGCGCGATCGGTCTCATGCAGCTCGTGCCGCGCACGGGACGGTGGATGGGCGCGCGCGATCTCACGAACCCGCACCAGAACGTCGCAGCCGGCGCGAAGTACCTGAAGTACCTGCACGGGCGCTTCGACGGCAACGAGACGAAGATGATCGCGGCGTACAACGCGGGCGAGGGCAACGTGAAGCGCTTCAACGGCGTGCCGCCGTTCTCCGAGACGCGCAACTACGTGGCCAAAGTGCGCAACTACGAGAAGGACTTTCAGAACCGCGTCGAGAGTCACGCCAGCGGCGATCTCACCTCGGACGCCGCGATGGCGGCCGCTCGCTAATATGGTTGAATAGCTTCGAGTGAGTGGCATTCGACTGGGAATCGGCGCGATCGTGATGGGCATCGCCATCCCGATCGCGCTTTTTCTTTTGCTGGGACTGCACTCCTTCGCCCAGCTCTTCACCATCGCCGCGGCGACGTTCGTCGCCTGGGGCGTCGCGGATCTCCTCAGCACGATCCTGGAGAAGCCGCGTTTACGCGACCGCTCGCCCGGGAAGGCGTTCAAAGAGGACTGGGAGCGCCGGTCGAAGGAGTGATGGGACGGGCTGAAGCCCGTCCTACATCCAATCGTTCATCTTGCGCAGCAGCTGGTCGATCGACAGGAGCTTCTCCGCTCCGTCCGATTCCCTGCGGAAGATGGCGTGATACCAACCCTTCATCCCCACCGGCGTGTAGATCTCGTTCCCCACCTTCAACCGCCCGCCGGAGACGAGCTTGAGGAAGACCTGCTCGTAGGCGGAGCGGGTGAGGCGGCGGTCGGGGAATGGGATGGCGTACGTGTTCCGGCGGCGCTCGGCGTTGCGGCGACGCTCCGCTCCGTTGCGGCCGTTGCCGAAGAGGAGCGAGATGCCGCGGCGGTCGACGTACGGCGCCGGGCGTTTGGGAACGAGCTTGCCCGGGCGATCGCTACGCCGGCGCGAGAGCACGGCCTTCTGGATCGGGCGCGTGCGCAGCTCTTCGATCGCCACCGCGTGCGGCGACTTGGCGTCCTTCGTCTGCACGGCGCGCGTGCGCGCTGCCGGCTCGGCCGCGCTGACGTTCGCCATCTCGGACTGATGTTTCTCGCGCGCCCGCTGGCGCGCGATCACGTACTGGTCGATCGACTCGCGGTCGAACTCGCGCCACGGCGCGAGCATGCCCATCTCGGACTCGTAGTTTTTCAGCTCGTGAATGACCATGCCCCAGCGGCACAGGCGTCCCACGTCTTCGTACGCGGCGGGACGATCGATCAGCTCCAGCAACGACGGCGCACGGCCGTCCAGCACCGCGAACAGCAGGCGGAAACTGAACGGATCGGAGTACCGCCGGATCGACTTCCGGAAGTACCACGCCACTTCCCTCCCGATCTGCCGGAGCGACTTTTTCTCGCCGAACTGCGTCATCCAGTACGGCTCGTTGATGTCGGCCGTGTACGGGCTCTTCTCGTAGTGGAAGTCTTTGGTCAGCCATCCTTTGCGCGTCGTGTGCTTGCCCGGGATGACGCCGGCGATGATGGGGATCGGACGCTTCTCCAGCTCGGAGAGCTCGTAGCTGTCCCAGGTCATGATCTCGCGCACGATGCCCACGATCAGCGTCGCCGTGGCGATCATCAGGCCCGGATCGGGCGTGAAGTCGACGGTGATCTCCAGCCGCGCACCGCGCGGACGGACGCCGACGCCGGTCGAACGGCGGTTGCCTCCCGCGAGCATGACGGGCACGGGCAGGATGTACGCGAGGAGCAGCGCCAGCAGCTTCTCGTTGCGCTTCGCGGTCTGCTGCGACTTCGGGATTTCGTAGGAGATGTTGTAGTGGCTCGAGTACGCCTTGAGGCGCACGCTGTGGCCGTTCCTGCGCCCCCAGTTGGTGAGCTGATCGCGGACGAAGCCGATCTGTTCCCAGAGGTTGCGCACCATGCGAGCGGTGCTGGACGGCGCCAGCTCGATGACCGGCGTGACCACCTCGATGACGCCGCGGTCGAAGTAAACCGCGCCGCCGGTGGGCAGTTGGACGGAAGATTTTTCACGCGTCAGGACGGGGTGGTCGATGAAGGCGCGGGGGTGCTTCCAGTAGGGCTCGGGATTGATCTCGACCTCGTCCAGCCACACGTTGAACTCCGACTCCATCCCGATGACGGGCATGTCGAGGCGAGCGCGGCTTAGACGACGGTTCAGTTCCCGTTCAGCGTCGTATTTCAGGGTTTCTGGCGGCATGAACTCAGCGGGGTGCACTGAAGCAAACGGGACGCCACCCGCCCAGGGGACGACGAGGGGGTCGCCGGAGGCACTACGTCTCCTCGGCGGTCACCGGGGCTCCGCGCCGCTCCTTGTTCCGCCTGTCCTCGAAGGCGAATCGCGGCCGGTTCTCCTGGGGCTGCTCCATGCGGTCTTCGCTGATCTCGCGGGGGATCAGGGTCATGAAGCCGAGGTCGAAGTGCACGTGATCGTCCGCATTCCTCCCCGTGACGTGGCCGTACGGCAGGACGTTGATCTCGTCGCTCAGCTCTTCGGCGATCTCGTTGTACTTGTCGATGGTGTCCTTCGTCTTGAGGATCGTCGAGCCGATGCGGTAGATGTCCGCGGCCGTGCCCCACATGTGCGGCGAGGCCTGGTGCGCGAGCTTGTGCGTGGGCGAGCGGTAGCCGCCGTTCACGGCGATGTGCACCGACGCCCCGCAGGCATTCCGGAACTGCTCGAGGTAGAAGGCCAGGATGCGGATCGCGCACGGCACGTAGCGCGGATAGTCGTGCAGCCGCGTGGCCTCCTTGAGGTCGGCCAGGATGAACTCGTTCAGGCCGAAATGCGGCGTGAGCCGCGTGGCCAGGGCCACCTCGTGCGAGGGGATCTCGTAGAAATAGCGCGGCAGGCGGTGGCGGCGGCCGTCCGCGTCGCGGACCATGTCGCCGGGCTTGAGGATCGATCGGAGCCCGTCGTCGAGATCGTACGCGTCGACGACTTTCAGGCCCGGGGGCTCGACTGCTGTTTCACTCATAGATGTTTCCGGCGAGCGTGTTGAAGATGTCGCGAGAGACGTCCGCGACCGCCGTGCCGCGACCCTGTTCCGCAGCGAACTGCGTGAGGATCACCAGCACGTACGGCTTCCGCCCGTCGAGATACACGATACCCGCATCGTGGTGCACGGTGGAGATGTTGCCGGTCTTGTGCGCGACGCGCGCCGCCTTGGGCAGTCCCGCGGGGATGCCGCTGCGGTATTGCTGGTCGAGCATGATGTCGAGCATTTCGTCGCAGGCTTTCTGCGAATAGGCCTTGCCGTCGGCGATGAGGCGCAGGAGCTTGAGCAGTCCGTTCGCGGTCACTTCGTTGTTGAGGCCCGCGTCGAACGCGCGCGAGTCCTCGACGCCGCGCAGCACCTTCATCCCGTCGATCTCCAGCTCGTCGAGCGACTGCTGGACGGTGTTGATGCCCACGACCTCGACGAGGAGGTTCGTGGCCAGGTTGCTGGACTTGGTGATCATCCAGTACGCGAGCTCGCGCACGGTCAGCGTTTTGCCGAGGTGGCCGTAGACATCGGGATCGGCGTCGCGGCCGAGGTCGAGCATGAACGTTTCCTGATTCACGATCGACGTGAAGCGGTTGCGCACGTGCACGGGCGCGTCGAGTTGCAGCTCGCCGCGGTCGATCTGGCGGAAGACGCCCAGGAGTACGGCCAGCTTCATCGTGGACGCGGCGTGGAAGTAATGATCGGCGTTGTACGACCACTGGATCGTCGTCTCGGCGTCGTAGAACGAGATGCCGAGGTTCTCGAGCGTGTGCTCCTGCCGGATGCGCAGAACGTTGCGGTACAGCGACACCTCGGCCGCGGCGACCGAATCGCGCTGCTCCGCCGGAGCGGGCATTCTCTCTTCTCTGTGTGCTTTGGCCACCATCGCGAATCTTAGACGAGGTGCAAGACTTCTACCGGCCCAATCCGCGAAGGTACCTTCCGATTCTTTCAACCCCCGCGGTCACCTGCTCCACGGGCGCCGCGTACGAGATTCTCACGAAGCCTTGTCCGTGAGGACCGAACGCCACTCCGGGAATCACCAGCACCGCGGCGTCGGTGGCCAGCGTCTTCGCGAATGCGATCGACTCGCACGCGGGCACGGGCACGAACGCGTAGAACGCGCCCTGCGGCTCGGCGATCTCCACTTCCAGCTCGTGACGAATGGCGTACAGCGCGGCCTCGCGCTGCGCGGTGAATTGCGCGCGCACGTTCGCCAGCCAGGTCGCGTTCCACTCGCGGTCCTCGAGGATCGACTCCGCCAGCGCCTGCGAGAACACCGAAGCGCACGTGGCGATGTACTGATGCGCGGTGATGATCGTCTTCATCAGCGCGGCGCGCGCGTGGATCCAGCCGATGCGCAGTCCGGTCAGGCCGTGGCTCTTGGACATGCCGCTGAGAACGATCACGCGATCGCCGAGGCCGAGCATCGACGCGGGAGGCGCGTCGTACCAGATCTCGCGATAGACCTCGTCGCTGACGACGAGCTTTCCCAGCGCGGCAATGCGCTCCAGCGTCTCACGCGGCTCCACCGATCCCAGAGGATTCGACGGCGTGTTGACGACGATCAGCTTCGTCTTCGGCGTGACCCGCTTCTCGAGCTCCGCGACGTCGATCTGCCACTGCGGCGGCTCGAGCGGATAGCGGACCGCGGTCGCGCCGCACATCTCCGCGAGCGTGGCGTAGACGAGAAAGCCGGGGTCGGGAACGAGCACCTCGTCGCCGGGATTCACGAACGCGGTGAAGACGGCGAAGAGTCCTTCCTGCGTTCCCGCGGTCACGCACACTTCGGCTTTCGGATCGTACGAGGACCCCTCGCACACTTTTTTTCGCAGCGAGAGGTTGCCTGCGTTCGGCGAGTAGTGCCACGGCGTCGTCGCGGCGCGTTGGGCCAGCTCGCGCAGGCGCGCGTCGGGAACGAGATTCGGCTCGCCGATGCCGAGGTTGACGGAGAGCGGCGTAGCCAGCGCGTTGATCTGGCGGATCAACGACACTTCGACGTTCGTGAGACGGTCTGCGGCTTGCGTCGGTTGCCGGTTGCTGGTCGCTGGTTGCTGGTCATTCGTCGTCATGTCGAATCTCCACCGGCAACTGGCAACCGGCAACCAGCAACATCAACGAAGTGCATCTTCTAACGCCGTCGCCGAATCCGTCTTCTCATCCCGATACTTCACGATCATCGGCGCCGCGACCGACAGCCCATGCTCCTCGGCGAACGCCCCGCGCATGGGACGCGAGCCCGGCACCACCACTGCGCCGTACGGAATCTCGCGCTTGTAAATCTGCCCGCGCACGATGTCGTAGATCGGCGTCGACGCCGTGATCACGACGCCCGAGCCGATGACCGCGCGCGAGCGCACGACGCAGCCTTCGTAGATTCCGCAGTTGCCGCCGACGACCACGTCGTCTTCGATCACCACCGGCACGTTGCCGACCGGCTCCAGCACGCCGCCGATCTGCGCCGCCGCCGAAAGATGCACGCGCTTGCCGATCTGCGCGCAGGAGCCGACCAGCGCGTGCGAGTCGATCATCGTCCCCTCATCGACGTACGCGCCGATGTTCACGAACGCCGGCGGCATCATCACCACGCCTTTGGCAATGTACGAGCCGCGACGGATCGACGAGCCGCCGGGCACGATGCGCACGCCGTCCGCGACTTTGAAGCGCCGCGCCGGAATGGTGTCCTTGTCGACGAACGAGAGAGATCCGGACGCGAACTCGGCCAGCACCCCGAAGCGGAACGCCGCCAGGATCCCTTCCTTCACCCACGCCTGCGCCTTCCACACGCCGTCTTCGTCGCGCACGGCCGCGCGAATGGCGCCCTTCTCCAGCTCCGTGAGGAACAACCCGATCGTCTTCACCGCCTCGGTACGATCGGGGTTGGTGGCCAGGGACTTGACGCGGTCTTCGATGGTGATCATGGTTCGAGGCTCTGAGGCTCACAGGCACAAAGGCTCAGAGCACGGCTCTCCTATGAGCCTGTGAGCCTATGAGCCTGTGAGCCTCAGATCAACCCGCACTCCTCCAAAATCGCGCGCAGCCTGTCGCGAGAAGCCGTGGTAATCCCCGCCAACGGCGCCCTCACCCCATCCGAGTCGAGAATCCCCATCATCTTCAGCGCGGCCTTCACCGGCCCCGGACTGGACTCGATGAAGTTGCCCGTGAGCAGCGGCAGCAAGCGGTTGTGAACGGCGACGTCGCGGCGGTCGACCATTTCGCGCATCAGACGCGGGACCTCGTTGCTGGCGACGGAGACGACGCCATCCGCACCGGCGCCGAGCAACGGAAGCGTCCAGGCGTCATCGCCGCTCAGCACCAGGAAATCCTTCGGACGATCGCGAAGGATGAAGAGGATCTGTTCCATGTTTCCCGACGCTTCCTTCACGCCGATGATGTTCGGGATCTCGCGGGCCATGCGCAGGGTCGTCTCCGCGGTCATGTTCAGTCCCGTGCGGCCGGGGACGTTGTACATGATCATCGGGAAGCCGCTCTTCTTCTTCTCGACTGCCTCGGCCTGCGCGCCGAAGTGCCGGCGCAGTCCGTCCGGCGTGGGCTTGTTGTAGTACGGCGTGATGGTGAGGAGGCCGTCGGCGCCGACGTCGACGGCCTGCAGCGCGAGCTCCACGGCGCGCGGCGTGGAGTTCGCGCCGGCACCGGCGAGCACGGCCACGCGGCCGTTCGCGGTCTTCACCGTGATCTCGACGACGCGCTGATGCTCCTCGGCCGTGAGTGTCGGGTTCTCGCCCGTCGTCCCGCACGGCACGAGGAAGTTCACTCCCTCGGTGATCTGCCAGTCGACGAACTTCGCCAGCGCCGTTTCATCCAGCGAGCCGTCGTCGCGGAACGGCGTGACCAGCGCGGTGCCGACACCTTTAAACATCGAGTAGCTCATCGAACCGCATCAACCCCTTCCTGCCGCGAATGTGCTCGGCCGCGAACACCGCGCCGCGCGCGAATCCCTCGCGTCCCCGTGCGCGGTGCGAGATCTCGACCAGGTCGTCGGGCGAGTCGAAGAAGAGCGTGTGCAATCCGAACTCCGCGCCGACGCGCGACGCCACGATGGCCGGATCGAGCTTGCCGCCGCTGCCGTCTTTCACTTCCGATGCGATCTTCAGCGCGGTGCCGCTGGGGGCGTCCTTCTTCTGCGAATGATGGCGCTCCTCCATCCCCGCGGCGTACTGCGGGAAGCGCGCGAACAGCTCGCCGGCGCGGCGCGCCAGCGCGAACATCGCATTCGCGCCCGGCGAGAAGTTCGATGCGTACACGCAGGCGATGCCCGCGCTCTCGACGCGCTTGCGCACGTCGTCGAGACGATCGTTCCATCCCGTCGTGCCGATGACCATGCCGAGGTTGTTGTCGCACGCGACGCCGAGAGCGTGATCGAGCGCCGAGGCGTGCGAGAAGTCGATCAGCACTTCCGCGCCGGCCAGCGGGTCGTTGCGATCGACGTCGAGGATGCACACCACGTCGTGTCCCGCTTCCTTCGCCACGCGCTCGATGGTCTGGCCCATCTTTCCGTAGCCGTGAATGGCGAGCTTCATGCGGCCACCGGCGCCTCGAACAGCGCGCGATGCACGCGGCGGATGGCTTCGTCCGCATCCGCATCGTCGACGACGATGGAGAGATTCAGTCCGCTGCGGCCGAGGGAGATCATCTTCACGGGCATGTTGCCGAGGCCTTCCAGGACGCGTGCGCCGACGCGCGCGTCGGACATCACGTTCTGCCCGACCACCGCGATGATGCAGTTGTGCTGCGTGATCTCCACGTGCTCGACGACCTGCTCGAGGCGGCGCTGCAGCTCGTCGAGCGCCTGCACGTTGTCGACGGTCACGGTGACGGAGACTTCCGAAGTGGCGATCAGATCGACGGAGATCCCCAGCGCCTCGAATTCGGCGAACAGGCGCGCCAGAAATCCATGCGCGCCGAGCATGCGGTTCGAGGTGACGTGCACCATGGTCACGCCGCGCTTCCGTGCAATCGATCGCGGTCCCGCACTGACCTCGGCACCCTCGCGCGTGATGAGCGTTCCCGGCGACGACGGGTTGTGCGTGTTCAAAACGCGCACGGCGATATTCGCCTCGACGGCCGGCTCGAGCGTTTTCGGATGCAGTTTGGCGCCGAACTGCGCGAGCTCCGCGGCTTCGGCGAACGACACGCGCTCGATGACGCGCGTGTTCCGCACGACGCGCGGATCGCACGTGAGCAGGCCGTCCACGTCGGTCCAGATCTGCACTTCATCCGCGCCCAGGGCGTTGGCGATGATGGCCGCGCTGTAGTCGGAGCCGTTG
>DATLBM010000355.1:0-8097 GCA_035526885.1 Thermoanaerobaculia bacterium
CCTCGAGCACATCCGCGGATAGCAGACCTCGTGTCATCCTGAGCCGCCGAAGCGAAGCGGAGGACGGTCGAAGGACCTTCCCCTTCCTTTTCGGTGGCACGCGGGAAGGTCCTTCGACTCCGCTGCGCTCCGCTCAGGAAGACATCCATCCTGAGCCGCCGAAGCGAAGCGGAGGACGGTCGAAGGACCTTCCCACGTGCCACGCAGCGGTGGAAGGTCCTTCGACTTCGCTGCGCTTCGCTCAGAGCGTGTGAATTAATCAATTTTTCGTCGCGGCAATGCCAACAACCACTTTGCGGCGAAAAGTGGGGCCCGGAAACGGCCCTAGAATCGACGATCTCAATGCCGCGAAGCATCGAGCTACCCCCAGAAAATCGACGAAACCGTTACGGGCGATTTCTTCACACGCTCCGCTCAGGATGACACTAGAGGCGCACGATGCCGTTGTACGTCTCGGGGCGCCGGTCGCGGTAGAACTGCCACGTGTTGCGCACCTCGCGGATCTTGTCCAGATCGAGGTCCGCCACCACCAGCGCGTCCTGGTCGCGCGGCGCGATGGCCACGATCTGTCCGCGCGGATCGCAGAAGTAGCTCTGTCCGTAGAACTCCCCGATGTTCCACGGCGCTTCGGTGCCCACGCGATTGATGGCGCCGATGAAGTAGCCGTTCGCCACCGCGTGCGCGGGCTGCTCGAGCTTCCACAGATACTCCGAGAGTCCGGCCACGGTCGCGGACGGATTGAACACGATCTCCGCGCCGGCCAGGCCCAGCTCGCGCGCGCCCTCCGGGAAGTGGCGGTCGTAGCAGATGTAGACGCCGACCTTCGCGTATGCCGTGTCGAAGACCGGGTAGCCGAGGTTGCCCGGGCGGAAGTAGAACTTCTCCCAGAAGCCCGGCGCGACGTGCGGGATGTGATTCTTGCGGTACTTTCCTAGGTACGAGCCGTCCGCGTCGATGACCGCGGCGGTGTTGTAGTACACGCCCGTCGACTCCTCCTCGTACAGAGGCACGACGATGACCATCCCGTACTTCTTCGCGTACTCCTGCATCAGCTTCGTGGTCGGGCCGTCCGGAATCTTCTCGACGGACTCGTACCAGCGCGTGGACTGCTCCGCGCAAAAGTACGGACCGGTGAAGATCTCCTGCATGCAGATCATCTGGACGCCCTGCTGGCCGGCCTGATCGATGAAGCCGAGCGTGCGCTCGGTCTGTTTCTGGCGAATGGTCTCGATCGGCTCGGAAGTATCCGCAGCGAGAGACGTCTGAATGAGACCGCATTTCACGATACGGGACATGGTTATCTGGCTCCTTTGGTGGCTGAGGAGGGTCATTATCCGACTTTCCGGGCAAAATGCTCCCCAGGTCCCACAAAAACAGACGGAGGAACGCCATGGCCGCAGATCCGCGCATCGAGCACATCGTCGTGCTGATGATGGAGAACCGTTCGTTCGATCACATGCTGGGGTTCATCGACCACCCGGGCGTGGAGAAGCTGCAGGGCAACGAATCGAACCTCGACGCTCAGAGCCAGCCCGTCACGGTGACGCCGAACGCGGGCTTCGAGAACGGCGGCGATCCGAGCCACCAGCACTTTTCGGTGATGTTCACCATCACCGGCAAAAATCCGTCGGGCACGCCGCCGCACTACGAGCGTCCGTACGACCGCGACATGAGCGGCTTCGTCAGGAACTACGCGAAGACGACCAAGACCGACGGCCACGACGTCATGCTCTGCCAGCCCGAGACGAACGTACCGGTGCTGACGACGCTGGCGAAAGAGTTCGCGATCTGCGATCACTGGTTCGCGTCGGTGCCCGGTCAGACGTGGCCCAATCGCCTCTTCGTCCACTCCGCCACGAGCGGGGGCACGTCGAACAACGAGCTCTCGCTCTACAGCATGACCACGGTCTTCCGGCGTCTGCACGACGCGAAGAAGACCTGGGCCATCTTCCACCACGGCGACGCGCAGTCGCTGTGTTTCCCCGCGCTGTGGGACAAGCCGTGGAAGCGGGACAACTTCAACCGCATGCCGGAGTTCTTCCGCCGCGTGCGCGAGGACAAGCTGCCGCACTACTCGTTCATCGAGCCGAACCAGCTCGGCGAGGGATCCAACAGCCAGCATCCGAACCGCAACAAGCGCGGCTCCGGCGGCGTGGACTTTCGCGATGGCGAGCGTCTCATCGGCGAAATCTACAACGCCCTCATCGCCAATCCCGGCGTCTGGCAGAAGACGCTGCTGGTCATCACCTACGACGAGCACGGCGGCTTCTACGATCACGTGCAGCCGGAGCCGGCGGTGCCGCCCGACGCCACCATCGGAAAAGAGCGCTTCGGCTTCGATCTCCTCGGCGTCCGTGTTCCCGCCGTCCTGATTTCTCCGTACATCAAGCGCGGCAAAGTGGACAAGACGATCTACGACCACACGTCGGTCATCGCGACGCTGTGCGAGCAGTTCGGCGCCAGATCGCTGACGAAGCGCGACGAGAAGGCGAACACGTTCCTGCACAACCTCGAGCTGCAGCAGCCGCGGCTCGGCAACGACATTCCGCCGGAGTTCGTCTTCCCCGATCTCGAAGGCGTGGAAGAGGAGGATCCGACCCTCGAGGAACGTCCCGAAGACGACGAGCTGGACATGCTCTGGCTGATGCAGCAGGTCGATCGCATCCTCGCCGAGGAGCGCGCGGGGATGCTCGAAGGCGCGAGTGAATCCGCGGTGCTCGAGGCGATGGAAGCCCCGGCGCGCCGCACGTTCGAGACGAAACGGGAGGCCGGCGAGTACGCCGACGAAGTGATGTCGCGATTTGAGCAAAGCACGGCCATGGCGCCGGAATCGCCCTTCGCCGATGAGGAGTGGTAGCGCGCGCGATCTCCAACTTTGTTCCCGCTGCCCCGTATATCGAAATACATGGCTGCCAGCGGCTCCGTCCCGGCGGGAACGCGCGTCGGGCGCTACGAGATCGTTTCGCTGCTCCGTTGCGGCGGGATGGGCGAGGTCTACACGGCCGAGGACTCCAGCCTGGGCCGCCGGGTGGCGCTGAAGATCCTGCCGAAGTCGCGCACCTCGGATCCCGAGCGCGTGGCGCGCTTCGTCCGCGAGGCTCGCGCGTCGTCGACGCTCAATCATCCCTCCATCGTCTCCGTGCATGACGCCGGCTCCGACGGCGACGTGCACTTTCTGGCCATGGAGCTCATCGACGGCGAGCCGCTCTCCGAGTGGATGCGCAAGCGGCGCAGCGTGGCCTCGCGCATCGAGCTCGCGGCGCAGATCGCGGACGGACTGGCCAAGGCGCACGACGCGGGCATCGTCCACCGCGATCTCAAGCCCGACAACGTGATGGTCACGCGCGACGGCCGCGCCAAGATCGTCGACTTCGGCATCGCCAAGCTCACCGAGCACGGGACGAGCGGCAGCATCAGCACGCCCACCGCGCGCGTCGGCACGACGGCGTACATGGCGCCGGAACAGATCGAAGGCAAAGCCACGGACCGCCGCGCCGACGTCTTCGCCCTCGGCGTCGTGCTGTACGAGCTGTTCGCGGGCAGGCATCCGTTCGCCGCCGCGCAGTACGCGGACACGATCCACAACATCGTGCACCTCGATCCGCCGCTCGATCCGATTCCGCGAGCGCTGCATCGCGTCGTGCGGCGCTGCTTGAGCAAGGACGTGAATCAGCGGTACGACTCGCTGCGCGACGTCGCGCTCGATCTGCGCGAGGCTGAGGTCGAGCACACGCCGCAACACAAACGATGGCCGTACATCGCCGTCATCGCTGCGCTGGTCGTCGCTGCCGCGGCGTGGCTTTTCGTGTCGTCGCGGAAAGAGGCGCCGCCGCCGCGCGGCATGACCATGACCCGCCTCACGAACAGCGGCAACATCACCACGGCCGCCGTGTCGCCGGACGGCAAGTACCTCGTGTACGCGGCCAAGGAAGGCTTGCGCGAGACGCTGTACGTGAAGCAGATCGCCACCGGCACGACGTCGCGCATCGCCGAGCCCGCGCCGCTGTACTACTTCAACCTCGTCGTCTCGCCGGACGGCGACTACGCGTACTACGGGATGGCTCTGCGCTCCGAGCCCAACGTCGTGCACATCGAGCAGATCCCGCTCCTCGGCGGCGCGCCGCGCCGCATCGCCGACGACACGGAGTTCGGATTCTCGTTGTCGCCGGACGGCAAGCGCGTGTTCTTCCGGCGCTTCAACGCGCTGAGCCGCGATCACGCGCTGACCATCGCCGCCGTCGATGGCAGCGGCGAGGAAGTGGTGCTGCGACGCAGGCGGCCGCTCTTCGTGGACTCGCTGACGTGGACACCGGACGGCAAGGCGGTGCTCTTCGCGTCCGGAAACGTCACGGAGAAAAACAGCACGCGCCTGTACCGGATGGATCTGCCCGGCCGCGAGATCCGCGAGCTGCCCACGCCGAAGTTTTCGGGCGTGAGCTCCTACGTTCCGCTGCCGGACGGCACGGGCGCGCTGCTCACCGCCTCCGACACCGAGCAGCCGGCGCAGGTGTGGTTCGTGCCGTCCGACAACGCCGCGGGACGCAAGATCACCTCGGAAGTGAGCGCGTATTCCGGAGTGACGCCGACCGGCGACTCGCAGTCGTTCATCGCCGTCCGCGACACCACGGACTCGAACATCTACACGATCGACCTCGGCGATCCGCACTCGCTGCGCGCACTGACCTCGGGAATCGGCAATCGCATCGGCTACGGCGGCGGCGGCGTGCGCTGGCTTGCAAACGGCGAAGTGCTGTTCAGCGCGCGGGCGCCCGAGGGGCCGGCCACGGTGATGGCGGTGAGCGCGGCGGGCGGCGAGGCGCGGCGCCTCGTGCACAACATCGCCGTGTGGAACGTGACGCCCACGCCGGACGGCAAGCGCATGGTATTCGTCTCCGATCGCTCGGGCACGTATCAGATCTGGATTTCCGATCTCAACGGAGCCAACGCTCGCCAGATCACCGCGGGCGGCGCGGCGGGCTCGCCGGCGCTGACGCCGGACGGAAAGTCGGTCGTGTACATGCACGACACGCAGCAGGTCTGGCGCGTTCCGATCGACGGCGATGCGAAACCGGTCGCGGTGACGACGGTGCCGTCGAACCGGCCCGTGGTTTCGCCGGACGGCAAGTGGCTGCTCTGCCGTCTCCGCTCGCAGGAGAAAAACACGCCGCTGTGGCGTACGGCCATCGTGCCGATGGACGGTCAGGCCGCGCCGCGTTACTACGCCGCGCCGCGCTTCGGCGGACCGCCGATGATGCAGTGGATGCCGGACGGCCGCGCGTTTCTCTTCACCGACTGGGCGGACGGCGTGGCCAATCTCTGGATCCAGGACGTGAGCGGCGGCGCGGCCAGGCAGGTCACGTTCTTCGAGGAGGGCGACATTTACGCGTTCGATCTGGCGCGCGACGGCAAGCGCGTCGCGCTCTCGCGCGGGATCTCCACGCGCGACGCGGTGCTCATCCGCGACTGGCGGTGAGCGTCGTCTGCGCGGCGTTCACCTCGATCAGCGTCACGCAAATCGTCCCGATCAGGATCTGGTCGCCCGGCTTCACCTCGGCCGACGTGATGCGCCGCTTCCCGACGAACGTGCCGTTCTTGCTGCCGAGGTCCTCGATGGTCACGCGCGCACCGCTGACGATCACCTTCGCGTGATGCCGCGAAACCTCGGCCGCGCGAATGACCACGTCGTCGTGCGGATCGCGTCCGATCACGTTCTCGCCGGCACGCAGCGGGATCTCGTCGTCGCCGAAGAGGATCGAGAAGCGCGCGCTTTCCTCGGCCGCACCGCTGGCCACGAACGCGTAGCCGACGCGATGAATGGTCTTGATCGCGGTCGCCTCCGTCGCGGCGCGCAGCTCGGAGACGAGTCCGTGCAGGTTGCCCGGCTCGACGACGACGTCGGGCCACAGCGCGGCGTACAGCGCATCGCGTGTGACGGGATTCGGCCGCGCCTCGATCAGCAGTTCGAGCAAACGGAACGCTTTCGGCGACAGCGCGACGGATTCGCCGTCGCCACGCAACTCACGCGCGCGCTCGTCGAAGGTGAAAGCGCCGAACCGGAAAGGCATCGCGCCGAGTTTCCCATAGTTTTCCGAGGGTTTCCGCAGGTCTCGAAGTGCGCCCGCGCGCGAGTCTGCGGACATGCTCGCGTTGCTCCTCTCCGCCGCGCTCTCGTCGCCGCAGGCGTTCGTCTGGTACGACCGGTTGCTGGCCGAGGGCGGCTACGGTCGCTTCGAGCGCGAGCGCGCGGCGTTTCTCATCGAAGAGCGCGACGGCACGCTCACGCTCGAGCCGTGGCCCGTGTCCGCGCACCGGCACGCGTCGTTTCGCGGAACGATTCCTCCGCGCGCGATCGCCATCATCCACACGCATCCGCGCAATCTGCCCGATCCCTCCGCGCACGACCGCGCCGAAGCGCGACGCCTCAACATCGCGATCGTCGTGGTGACGCCGCGGGGCGTGGTGATCGTGGAGGGAAACGACGAAGAGCGCCTCCGGCGGGCCGGCGCGGCCGGCAGCGCTGGTTGGCCCAGCCAGAACGCACCGCAGTCGCACTGATCACGGCTCTCGGCAGCCGCACGTGTTTCGACAAGCGCTGCCGGCCGTGCCGGCCCGCCGGAGGCGCTCCCGGTCGGCTCCCCGTCGCGGTCACGCCGCGCGCGCACGCGACTACCGCGGCGAGAACGCGAGGCCGCGCTTCAGGAACGAGCCGTGGCCTTTCCGGCCCACGTACTTCCCTTCCTCGATGACCACTTCGCCGCGCGACAGCACCGTCTTCGTCACGCCGCGAACTTTCATCCCTTCGTAGGCCGAGTAGTCGACGCGCATGTGATGCGTCTTCACGCTGATGGTCATCTCCTCGTCGGGATCGAAGATGACGATGTCCGCGTCGCTGCCCACCGCGATCGTGCCTTTGCGCGGGAAGAGTCCGAAGATCTTCGCCTGCGCCGTGGACGTGATCTCCACGAAGCGGTTGACGTCGATGCGTCCCTCGGCAACGCCGCCGTTGTAGACGAGGCTCATGCGATGCTCCACGCCCGGGCCGCCGTTCGGGATCTTCGAGAAGTCGTCCTTGCCCAGCTCCTTTTGTTCCTTCATGCAGAACGGGCAGTGATCCGTCGAGACCACCTGCAGGTCATTGAACTTCAGTCCGCGCCAGAGCTTTTCCTGGTTCCACTTCTCGCGAATGGGCGGCGTCATCACCCACTTCGCGCCTTCGAATCCCGGCTTCTCGTACACGCTGTAGTCGAGGAAGAGGTATTGCGGACACGTTTCCGCGTACGCGGGGATGCCCATGTCGCGCGCGCGCGTCACTTCGTCGAGCGAGTCGCTGCAGCTGAGATGGACGATGTACACCGGCGAGTTGGCCATCTCCGCCAGCGCGATCGCGCGGTGCACGCCCTCGGCCTCCGCCTTCGTCGGACGCGTGAGCGCGTGATACTTCGGCGCGGTCTTTCCTTCCGCGAGCGCCGCTTTCACGATCGCGTCGATCACGACGCCGTTCTCGGCATGCATGCAGATCAAGCCGCCGGCCTTACCGGCCACCTGCATCGCTTTGTAGATCGTCGCGTCGTCGACGAGGAAGACGCCCGGATACGCCATGAACAGCTTGAAACTCGTGACGCCTTCGCGGATGAGGTCTTTGATCTGCGGCAGATTCGAGTCGGGCAGATCGGTGCAGATCAGATGAAATCCGTAATCGATCGACGTCGTGCCTTCGGCCTTCGCATGCCACGCGTCGAGTGCCTGATTGAGCGACTGCCCCTTCGACTGAACGGCGAAGTCGATGATGGTCGTCGTGCCGCCGAATGCCGCCGCACGGGTGCCGGTCTCGAACGTGTCCGAGGCTGACGTGCCGCCGAACGGGAGCTCCATGTGCGTGTGCGGATCGATGCCGCCCGGGATGACGAGCTTTCCCTTCGCGTCGATCGTCTTGTCGGCCTTGATGTCGATCGTTTTCGCGATCATCGAGACCTTGCCGTCTTCGATGAGGAGGTCGGCTTCGTAATCGTCGACAGCGGTGACGATGCGCCCGTTGCGGATGATAGTTTTCATGATTGCCGCGGATTCTAGCGCGAGGCGAAAGGTAAGATGACGTTC
>DATLBM010000356.1:0-6855 GCA_035526885.1 Thermoanaerobaculia bacterium
CGTCACCTTACTTCGTGCTCCTGCTCACGGGCGACGGCGGCTGGCGCGCCATCGACCAGGGACTGGCCGAGGAGATCAATCGCCACGGCATTCCCGTCGCGGGATTTCTCTCCGATCGCTACTTTCACGAGGCGCGCACACCCGACGAGCTGACGCGCGATGTGAATGCAGCCATCGATCACTACGCCGCGCTGTGGAAAAAGAAGAAGGTGATCCTGATCGGCTTCTCGCGAGGCGCCGATGCGCTGCCGGTCGCGCTGGCGAAGATGCCGCCCGTCACGCGGGAGCGCATCGCGCTGGCCGCGCTCCTCGGGCCGTCGCGCGCGGCGGAGCTGCACATCGTGCCGTTCTGGAAATCGTCCGATGTGCCGTCCATCGCGCTCGCGCCGCTCATGCGCGCGGTCAAAGGCGTTCCCGTGATGTGCGTGCATGGCCAGGACGAGGACGACAGTCTGTGCGACGTCCTGCCGCTCGGCGCCGCCATCGACGTGAAGGCCTCGGGCGGACATCACTTCGACGGCCGCTACGCCGAGATTGCGCGCGCCATCCTGGCCGCGTTGCCGAGGGGATCATGAGGTGGAAGCGGGTGGGGCGGCAGGTGGGGAGCGCGGCGCTGTTCCTGGTCGCCTTGCGGATCATCTTCATCGAACTGCGGCAGTTCGGATATCGCGACGCCGCGCACTCGCTTGCGGCGGCGTTGCATCCGATGCAGATCGCGCTGGCCATGCTGGCCACCGCGGGCAGCTACGCCGCGCTGGCCGCGTGCGACGCGCTGGCGACGCGCGCCGCGTCGCATCGCCTGCCGCTGCGGCGCACGGCGTTCGCGTCCTTCGTATCGTCGGCGGTGAGCAACACCGTCGGCTTCGGCGGCGTCGCTGGCGGCACGCTGCGGTACCGTTTGTACACGGGCTGGGGACTGCCGCCCGGTGACGCGGCGCGCGTCGTCGGCTTCACCGCCTCCACGTTCTGGCTCGGCTTCCTGACCCTCGGCGGCGCCGTGCTGTCCATCCGTCCGCTGATCCTGCCCCGTGTCGCCGGGCCGCTGCTGCTGCTCGTGCCGCTGATGTACCTGCTCGTCACGGCGACGACGCATCGCGCGGGGATCGCTTCGCTGCAACTGACGACGGGCGTGATCGACTGGACGTGCGCGGCGGCCGTGTTCTGCGCGCTGCTGCCGGCCGGACGCGTTCCGCTGCTCACCGCGCTGGCCGTGTTCCTCGGCGCGCAGCTCGCGGGCGTGGTGAGCAACGTGCCCGCGGGCGCCGGCGTGTTCGAGGCGGCGGTGATCGCGGCGCTGCGACGGTACGTCGACGCGAATGCGCTCGTCGGCGTGCTGCTCGCGTATCGCGCGGTGTACTACCTGCTGCCGTTGTCGCTGGCGGGCGCGCTCGTGTCGGGGCAGGAGATCGCGCGGCGCCGCGCGCAACTGACCTCGGTCGGCCGCGGCGTGGCGCGCACGATCTCGCTCTTCGTTCCGCAGCTCTTCTCCGCGATTCTCTTCATCGACGGCGTCGTGCTGCTGGCCTCGGGCGTCACGCCGTCGCAGTCGTGGCGCATCACCATGCTGCAGACGACCGTGCCGCTGGCGTTCGTCGAAGTCGCGCATCTCGTCGGCAGCCTCTCGGGAGCGGGACTGCTGTTTCTCGCGCGCGGCATTCAGCGCAGGCTCGACGGCGCGTGGCTGCTGTCACTGGCCATGCTGGTCGCGGGAATCGCGGCGTCGCTGCTGAAGGGGCTCGACTACGAGGAAGCGGCTTTTCTCGCGCTCACGTTCGCGCTGCTCCTGCCGTGCCGCGCGCAGTTCTATCGAAAGACGTCGCTGCTCGAGGAGCCGTTCACGGCGGGATGGATCACCGCAATCGTGCTGGCCGTCATCTCGTCGGCGTGGGTGGGGCTGTTCGTTTACCGCAACATCGCGTACTCGCCGTCGCTGTGGTGGCACTTCAGCTTCGGCGGCGACGCTCCGCGATTCCTGCGCGGCACGCTGGCCGTGGCCGCGGCGGCGCTGGCGTTCTCGATCCGCAAGCTGATGCGGCCCGCGCCGATCGAGCTGCCCTCGGTGTCGGAAGAGGACGTGCAGCGCGCGGTGGCGATCGCACGACGCCAGTCCGGCGTGCCCGGATTCCTGCTCCTGACGCGCGACAAGTCGCTGCTCTTCGATCCTGCGCGGGAAGCGGTGCTCATGTACGCGGTGCAGGGGAGGAGCTGGGTGGCGATGGGCGATCCGGCGGGGCCGCGGGTTGCGGCGCGCGCGCTGGCGTGGCGATTCTTCGAGGCCGCGGATCGCCACAACGGCTGGCCCGTGTTCTACCAGGTCCGCAGCGCGCATCTGCCGGTGTACATCGAGCTCGGTCTGCGCCTCCTCAAGATCGGCGAGGAAGCTCGCGTGCGCGCGGCGGGGTTCACGCTCTCGGGCCGCGATCGCAAACCGCTGCGGCACACGGTGCGGAAGCTGGAGAACGACGGCGTGACGTTCGAAGTCGCGGTTGATGCATCGCCGCATCTCGCCGAACTGCGCGCGGTCTCCGACTCCTGGCTGGACTCGCGAAAAACGCGCGAAAAGCGTTTCTCCCTCGGCGCCTTCGACGACGACTACCTGCGACGTTTGCCCGTGGCCATCGTGCGCCGCCGCGGACGGGTCGTCGCCTTCGCGAACGTGTGGGGCGACGACGCGCACGAAGAGCTCACGGTCGATCTCATGCGCCACGACGACGCCGCGCCGCCCGGCGTAATGGACTTTCTGTTCGTGCGGTTGATCGCGCACGCCGCCGCACACGGCTACACGTGGTTCAACCTCGGGCACGCCCCGCTGTCCGGACTCGAGGCGCGCATGCAGGGGCCGCTGTGGGGCCGCGCCGCGGCGCTCGGCCTCGAGCACGGCGGCCGCTTCTACAACTTCCAGGGACTGCGGCAGTACAAGTCGAAGTTCGATCCGGAGTGGGAGCCGGTGTTTCTGGCATCGCCCGCGGGCATTCTGCTGCCGCGAATCCTCGGCGACATCGCCGCGCTGATCTCGGGAGGAATGCGCGGCATTCTGCTGCGATGAGAACGACCAGGGGCCTCCGGCGGCCGGGGTCTCGACCCCGGACCCCGCTGGTAGGCCTGGCCTCCGCGACACAGGGTGGCGCGGAGGCCAGGCCCGCAAACGGGGTCCGGGGCCCGTGGCCCCGGCCGCCGGAGGCCTCCCGTCGTTCCCTCGTGCTAGATTCGTCGCCCATGTTCTCCCCGCGTTTCCTCGCGGCGATCGCGGTCGTCTTCTGGGGGATCTCCTTTGTGGCCACGAAGGCGGCGTTGGGCGAGGTTTCGTTCACGACGCTCATCTTCGTGCGCTTCGCCATCGGCGCGATCGTGCTGATGCTCATCGTGCGGCAGTTGCCGCCGCGGCGGGCGTGGGGGGCGTTGGCGCTGATGGGCTTCGTCGGCGTGTTCGTGCACCAGATGCTGCAGTCCTTTGCGCTGACGATGACCACCGCCACCAACTGCGGATGGCTGATCGGCATCACGCCCATCTGGTCCGCGATCCTTTCCGCGCTCGTGCTGAAGGAGCGGCTCGGCGGGTGGAAGATCGTCGGTTTGGCGGGCGGATTCGCGGGCGCGCTGCTCGTCGTCACGAAAGGCGATTTCAGCGCGCGCGTGTTCGGTGCGCCGTCGACCGCCGGCGATCTGCTGATCTTTCTCAGCACCATCAACTGGGCCGTGTATTCGGTGCTGGGACACAAAACCATTCGCGAGCTCGGACCGCGACGCGCCACCTCGGGGTCCATGCTCTTCGGCGCGGTGATGCTGGCGCCCGTGTTCATCGCGCGCCGCGGCTGGGTCGAATTGCCGCGGCTGACCGCGACAGGATGGGGCGCGCTGCTCTTTCTCGCCGTGTGCTGCTCCGCGCTCGGATACCTCTTCTGGTACGGCGCGCTGGAGCGGATCGAGGTGAGCCGCGTGGCCGCGCTCCTCTACGCCGAGCCGCTCGTGACCTTCCTCGCCGCGGCGCTGCTCCTCGGCGAGCGCGTCAGCGCCGTGGTCATCGCCGGCGGCGTC
Organism: Thermoanaerobaculia bacterium; assembly: GCA_035526885.1. Taxonomy (GTDB): domain Bacteria; phylum Acidobacteriota; class Thermoanaerobaculia; order Gp7-AA8; family Gp7-AA8; genus QHVT01. The sequence goes on from DATLBM010000356.1 coordinate 4,036, forward strand.
CTCGTTCTTGCAAGCGTTCTCGTCGCGCAGTACGCACCCGCGATGCGCGCACCTCTGGAGGAAGCATGACTCGTCGTCTCATCATCATTCTCGCGATGGCCGTCCTGTGCGTCTCGTGCGCGACGGACGACTCCGATCAACTGACCACCGCTTCGCGGATGCTGCCGCGCGGCAAGTACTCGGGCAACGAAACCGGGCCGACGCCCGTCGGCGCGATCCCCGACATCACCGTTCGCGACGCCGCGCGCAATCGCGACATCACGCTCACCGTCGAGTATCCGACGCGCGGCAATCCCAGCCCGCTGATCGTCTTCTCGCACGAGTACGGTGGCTCCAATCGCGCGTACGTCGGCCTCAGCTCCTACTGGGCGAGCAATGGCTATGTGGTCATCCGGCCGTCGCACGTCGATCGCGGCGGCTTCGACGCGCAGACCGATGCCGATGCGCAGGCGCGCGTGAAAGACATCCTCGCGGTGATCGACGGCCTGGACTCGCTGGAGCAGCGCTATCCCGAGCTGCAGGGAAAGATCGACCGCACGAAGATCGCCGTCGCGGGCCATGGACTGGGCGGACAGACCGCGCTGCTGGCGGCGAACGATCCGCGCATCAAGGCCGTCGTGGCGATGGCGCCGGTGACGCGCGGCGCCGCCGCCGTGAACAAGCCGGCGCTCTTCATCACCGATCAGAAAGACGACGCGTTCAAACTCGCCGGCGCGGCGGACCAGTGGCACGTAACGATCGAGAACGCCGTACCGATGGCCTACACCGGACGCTTCGAGGCGTTCACCGAGGCGCAGGCGAGGGAGGCGGCGCGGGCCAGCGATCCCATCATGGATCCGACGATGGGCGACCGCCAGCGCGAGATGCGCGGCCAGCGTCTGCAGACCGCGATGCTGCGGACGCAGGAGATGTTCGGCATCGTGCGCGGCGGCGCGGTGGCGTTTCTGGATGCGTATCTGAAGGGAAATGCCGAGGGGCGGAAGGCGCTGGAAGACCTCAAGGACCGTCGCGGCGTGACCGTCGAACAGAAATGACGGAATGCTGTAAGTCCAAATTACGTAGAGATCACATAGGTCGGGAGTAGAATGGCCTCCCATTCCCCGTACGCCTAGGAGATCTCGATGGTTCGACGGTGGTTCGCACTGGCAGCGCTGTTTCCGGTCTTCGCGTTTGGCGCCGACCGATACGTCCTTCGTTACACGAGCTCGATCCCCGTTTCCTTCAAATCGTCTCTCGCGTCGCTGGATGGCGCGCTCGTTTCGATCAATGACGGCGCGGGTTTCGCGGTCGTCAGCGATCTGAGCGACGCGCAGGCCGCGAAGCTGGCCAAAGACACCGGCGCCACGGACGTGCTGCCCGACGTCGGCATCCGCCTGCGTCTCGGCGGACTGGGCGAAGAGACCGATCCGCACATCACCCTCGCCGCCGCGTCGTCGCCCGCGGACGCGCTGATCTACTCCTGGCAGTGGAACATGCGCGCCATCGGCGCCGACAAAGCGTGGGCCGCGGGACGCCTGGGCTCGCGCGACGTCACGGTCGCGGTCATCGACACGGGCGTCAGCTACGAGCATCCCGATCTCGCCGGCCTCGTCGACCTGTCGCGCTCCGTCTCCTTCGTGCCCAGCGATGACGCCGACGTCGCCGCGCTCTTCCCCGGCCGCCATCCCGTCACCGATCTCTTCTTCCACGGCACGCATGTCGCCGCCACGATCAGCAGCAACGCGCACCTGGCCGCGGGCGTCACCTCGAACGTGACGATCATCGGCGTGAAGGTGCTTTCGCGCTGGGGCGAAGGGACGTTCAGCGGCGTTCTCGCCGGCGTGCTCTGGGCCGCCGATCACGGCGCCGACGTGGCCAACCTGAGCCTCGGCGACACTTTCCCGAAAGACTCCAACGGCCGCTACGTGGCCATGATCCAGCAGGCCTTCAACTACGCCCGTCGCAAGGGCACGCTGATGGTCGTGGCCGCGGGCAACGAGAGCCGCGATCTCGATCACGACGGCAACAGCTTCAACATGTACTGCAACGCGGCGAACGTCGTGTGCGTCTCCGCGACCGGTCCGCAATCGGCGGACTCGGTGACCGGACCGTTCTCCGACGTCGACGCGTTCGCCGGCTACTCGAACTACGGGCGCTCCGCGATCAACGTGGCCGCGCCGGGCGGTACCGGCGCCGCGCGCATCTGGGCCGCGTGCTCGAAGACGTCGCTGCTCGTGCCGTACTGCCAGACCACCGACAACGTCCTCGGCATCGGCGGCACGTCGATGGCCGCGCCGCACGTGGCCGGCCTGGCGGCGCTGATCGTGGAAGACGTCGGTCACGGACATCCGTCGCAGGTCAAGGCGCGTCTGCAGCAGTCCGCGGACGATCTCGGCGCGCCGGGCGTGGATCCGTTCTACGGCCACGGCCGCATCAGCGTGCCGAATGCCCTCGGGCTCAAATAGCGACGACTGGAGCGGCGGGCTTCCGCCCGCCGACTCCCTTGCGTCCGCCGAGGACGCTGCGCCACTCGACCGCGGACGCCTGCACAGCGAGCAGCTCCAACTCCTCGGCACCGCCGTCCGCGTCACCGATCAAGGCATCGCGATCCTCACGCCGGCCGTCGAGGCGGCCGGCCCGCGCATCGCCTTCGTCAACGACGGCTTCTGCACGATCCTCGGCCGCACGCGCGACGAGATCATCGGCCAGACGCCGCAGATCTTCGGCATCGTCGAGCGGCAGAACGCGATCTTCGACGCGCTGCTGCAGCACGTTTTCGAGGGGCGGCCGTTCGAGGCCGAAGTGACGGCGCGGCGGGCGAGCGGAGCGGAGTTCGAGCTC
>DATLBM010000357.1:0-6328 GCA_035526885.1 Thermoanaerobaculia bacterium
GGGCTGCTGTCGCATATTGCGCTATAGGTTTCGCAATGCCGACCGCCGATTCGACGGCATCGCGTAATGCCTGACTCACAGCCTGGCACGCACGGCGTGGACGATCACCGGCGTGGTACACGGCCATCACGCGTCCAACAACAGCTGTGACGTGCAGGACACCTCCAATACGAAATCGTCCATCGCCGCGACGTCCACCGTCCGCGATCGCAGATCCTCGCAAGCGCGATCATCGTGCGCAGGTGACGAAAGCGCGCTGCGGAGAGAGCGCAGCGTATTGGCCGATACACGCACATAAGGGGCGTCCGGCGTAGCCAGGCACGGCTGCATGGCTGCCGCTCGCTTCGCGGCGAACGGGTGCTCGACTTCGGTCCTCGCCGAACTGCCGCTGCCCGACGACGGGAAGGCTTCGCGGACCACCTCCGCCCGGACCGCCCCGAAAGTGTAGTGCCCGCATGACACCGGCCACACTTTTGCAAACTCCGGTGTGGGAGAAAACCTCGATGACGCCACCGTCTGATCTGGCCAAGTGCGCGCACTGCGACTGCTGGTTTGCCGCCGCGGCCGATGAGGAAGTGTTTCATCACGCCACGCAGCGGTGCTGTCGCGAGGAGCCCCCGCCGCCGGACGGCGCGCCGCATGTGCGATCATCCGCGCATGCGTAAACCCGCCCTCCTCGTTCTCTCGCTTTTCCTCTCCGTTGCCGCCTTCGCGCAGCACGATGCCGCCACGCCCCAGAAGCCGCTCAGCCCCAAGCAGCAGGTCGAATACAAGGCCGGCAAGAAGAAGAAGATCACCATCGATTACAGCGCGCCGTCCAAGCGCGAGCGCGTCATCTTTGGCGGGCTCGTGCCGTACGGCCAGGTGTGGCGCACCGGCGCCAACGCCGCCACCACCCTCACCACCAACGCCGACCTCATGATCGGCAGCCTGCACGTCCCCGCCGGCACGTACACCCTCTACACCATCCCCGGCGAAAAAGAGTGGACCCTCATCGTCAACAAGCAGACCGGCCAGTGGGGCACCGAGTACGACCAGAAGCAGGACCTCGGCCGCGTCAAGCTCTACGTCGCGTCGCCGCTGAAGACGCCCGTCGAGACCTTCCGGATCGGGATCGACAAGACCCTCAGCTTCACGTGGGACACGACGAAAGTCTGGGTTCCCATCGTCGTGCACTGACTGGCCTGATATATGCTTTGCGCCGCACAGGATTTCAACGCTCACGCGAAGGGATGTGATCTGGCAAAACACGATGACTTCATCAGGGTGGCCCCCTTGTTTCGCCGTTCGAAGATTTTGAAAAAGGGAGAAAGAAAGAAATGAAGAAGTTCCTCGTGTTCCTTTGTGCAGCGCTCCTTCTCGTCGGTGCCGTGGCTTGCAAGAAGAACGAAGCCGAGTCCACCGACACCGTCGTGACCGACACCGTCGCCACCGACACGGCCACGATGACCACCGAGACCACGCAGACCACGACCATCTCGGCCGATACCGACACGTCCGCGCAGACGGCCACGTCGGGCGGTACGACCGACACGTCGATGACCTCCGGCACGACCGACACCTCGGCCACGACCGTGACCACCGCCACCCACACCTAGTCGATCCGCGGTGAGGGGCGGAAGCCCCTCACCGCTTTCCCGCACGCGCCGCGCTTCGTCGCGAGTCCGCGCGACACTTACCTCGCGCGACCACGGCCCGTTCCGGCTGGACCAGCCAGCGCTGCCGGCCTAGTTCCCGATCACGATCGGCGCACTCGCCTTCAGCCGTACATCCGCCGACACGCCGCGATCGAACACGCCCGCGTACCACGAGTCCTCGCGTTTCGCGCCGCCGTTGTCCATGAGAAAGCGGCCCAGGCGGAACGCATCGAGCTGCGACATGCGAATGCATCCGTGCGATGCCGCGCCGCCCAGCGCCTCTTCGTCGCCCGTGCCGTGGATGTAGTAGTCGGGCTCCTTGAAGAAGATCTTCACGACCTTCATCGGATTCTTCTTGTCGCCCGGCGCCGTGGCCTTCTTTCCTTTCGCCCACTTCTCCTTCGGCGGCACCCAGGCCGGGTTCCAGACGATGTGATTGATGCGATACGTGCCGTGCGGCGTCGGATGCGCCTTGGTGCCCACCGAGACGTCGTAGCGCTTCACGGTTCTGCCGCCGACGCGCAACTCCATGATGTTCTTCTTCGTGCTCACGGCGAGCGAGATCTCGCCGCCGGCGCTCGAAGCTTCGAAAGCGAAAACGAGAGAGAGAAGAGCAGCTGCGAAGGTTGCCTTCATGCCGCCGCATTTGTGCAGATTCCAGGCCGCGCTTTTTTCTTTGAAACGTTTTCGACGCTCGACGCACTCTCTGAAAAGGGGGATTGCGTATGGCAACGGACAAGAAACGCGGCGGCGGAGCCGGAGACGGCGGCGAATATCAGGCCGACGGCGAAATGCAGTCGACCAGCGACGTCAGGACCGGCATCATCGAGTTGAGCACGGGACCGAAGGCGGTCCAGTACTCCGTCGTCGACGGCCTGGCCATCTTCGAAGGCGACATCGTCCTGGGCACGGTCGAACAGGTCGAGGCGCGCACGCAGGCGGCGCGTTCGAGCGTGGGGCTGCCCGAGGCGGTGGTCCGTCCCGGCGCGAGCTTCCGGTGGCCGAAGTGCCGCATCCCGTACACCATCGACCCGTCGCTGACCAGTCAGTCGCGCGTCACCGAAGCGATCGCACACTGGGAGGCCAACACGAACTTCCGCTTCGTCGTGCGCACGACCGAGGCGGACTTCGTCACGTTCCGTCCGGCGAGCGGCTGCTCGTCCGAAGTCGGACGCCAGGGCGGCCAGCAGTTCGTCAACCTCGGCAGCGGCTGCCTGCGCGGCCAGGTGATCCACGAGATCGGCCACGTGGTCGGGCTCTGGCACGAGCAGAGCCGCGAAGACCGCGACACGTTCGTGCAGATCATCTGGGCCAACATCGAGCCCGGCAAGGAGCACAACTTCAATCAGCACATCGTGGACGGCGACGACGTCGGCGCGTACGACTACGGCTCGATCATGCACTACAGCCGCACGGCGTTCTCGTTCGACAACGTGTCGCCGACGATTCTGCCGATCAATCCCGCCAGTGCCACCATCGGCCAGCGCACGGCGCTCAGCGCGGGCGACATCGCCGCGGCGAACTCGCTCTGCAGCAGCGGCGGCATCGTGGCCACGAAGAAGGAAGTGATCAGCGATCCGGTCACGCGCAAGGAACTGATCAAGGACCTCACCGCGGACACGAAGAAAGAGCTCATCCACGACACGCTCAAGGAGCTCGTGGCCGACAAGCGCTTCGATCCCATCGATCCGTTCGGGCCGCGGAAGTTCGACCAGATCAACCCGCGCGGCGGCGGCATCAACCGCGGCACGGTCCTGGGCGGCGCACTGCCGTTCGCGATGGCTACCGGCCATCAGGCCCCCGGCGCCGGGCAGGGATCCGAGGAGCAGCAACAGGACCTCGAGCAGGCCATGCTCCTCGACGCGCAACTGCAGCAGATCGCGGAGGCGCTGGCGCAGACGCAGGCCGCCGGGCAGTCGCTGCAGCAGCAGTACGACGAGACGTACGCGCTGCTCCAGGCCATCGTCGCGAAACAGCAGGGCAGCTGATGATCGTCATCGTCTCGCATCCGGCCGACCCGCACGCGGAGCGCGTCCTCGACGTGCTCCGCGGTGCGGGTCACGACGCGCTCCTGTTCGATCTCTCCGATCTGCCCGAGCGCGCCACGATCACGTTCGACTACGACGGCAATTGCCGGCCGCATGTCGAGTACCGCGCGGGCGGCAGGTCGGTCGATCTGACGTCGGCACGCTCGGCGTGGTGGCGCCGGCCGCAGGCGCCCGATCTGACGGCGGTGGCCGCGAACGTCGACGCTTTGAACTTCGCGAGCAACGAATGGCACGAGGCCATCAACGGCCTCTATCAGTTGATGGACGTGCCGTGGATGAATCCTCCGGCCGTCGACGAGGTGGCCTCGCGCAAGGCGTTGCAACTGCGCGTCGCGCGCGAAGCCGGCCTGCGCACTCCGCGCACTCTCGTGACCAGCGACCCGGATGCCGCGCGCCGCTTCATCAACGCCGAAGGCGTGGGCCGCACGATCTTCAAGACGTTCTCGTGCACGCATCAGGTCTGGCGCGAGACGCGCCTGGTGCGCGACGAAGAGCTGTCGATGCTCGATCAGCTCCGCCTCTCGCCGGTCATCTTTCAGGAGTACGTCCGCGGCGATGCGGACCTGCGCGTGACCATCGTCGGCGACAGGATCTTCCCCGCCGCCATCGACGCGCGGGGCACCGACTACGAAGTGGACTTCCGCATGTCGCTGGGGCAGGCGCACACTTCGCCGTGCACGCTCCCGCCCGACGTCGAACAGCGCCTCTTCGCCCTCATGACGCGCCTCGGCCTGGTCTACGGCGCGATCGACCTGCGCCGCACGCCCGACGGCGACCACGTTTTCCTGGAGGTGAACACGGGCGGCGAGTTCCTCTTCATCGAAGACCGCACCGGCCAGCCGATCACGCAGGCCGTCGCGGACTGGCTGGTATCGCCCTCGTCGCGCCTCAAACGCGCGTGACTTCCACGCGCATGGCCCCGCCCTCGCGCACCGGATAGGACTGCGTGGTGATGAAGTCCCCGCGCGAGACGCGTCCGTCTTCATCGACGTCGACGTGCACCCACACGATGGGATACCCGTGCTGCGCATCACACTCGATCTGCGCGCGTGCGACGACCTCTCCCCCACCCGCCGTCACGCGCGCCTCCGCGAGCGTCGTCGCTGCCGCGTCCTGCAACCCCGCGTCGCGAATCTGCACGATGACGGGCGCGCCGGCGCGGGGCTTCGCCGCACCGGCCGCGACGATCTCGATGGTGAGCTCCATGGGGGGAGGGTAACACCGACCTCGGACGTGCCGGACGTAGGACGGGCTTCAGCCCGTCCCTGCGTCGGTCGCCATGAGAGGGACGGGCTGAAGCCCGTCCTGCGTTTCCCTCACTTCACGGCGATGGCCCGCGCCTGCTTCACGTCCGTGAATCCGCGGAAGGCTTTCTCGATCGCGTCCTGCATCAGCGTGCGCATGCCTTGCTGCATCGCTTCGCGGCGCAGCTCGTCGATGGGGGCGCGGCGCTGGATCATCTTCTTCAGCTCGTCCGTGCCGACCAGCAGCTCGTGCACGCCCATGCGCCCTTTGTAGCCCGTGTTGTTGCAGTGCATGCAGCCTTTCGGCGTGTACAGCATCAGCTCCGGCGAGTACGTGATGCCCGTGCCCGGCCAGAAGTCGTAACCGTATGCCTCGATGATCTCCTCGAACTCCTCGGGGCTCGGGTTGTAGCCCTGCTTGCACTTCGCGCACAGCACGCGGATCAGCCGCTGGGCCATGATGCCGAGGAGCGCATCGGCGAAATTGAAGGGATCGATTTCCATGTCCAGGAGGCGCGTGATCGTCTCCGGCGCCGAGTTCGTGTGCAGCGTCGAGAACACGAGATGGCCCGTGAGCGAGGCCTCGATGCCGATGGCCGCCGTCTCGTGATCGCGCATTTCGCCGACCATGATCACGTCCGGATCGGCGCGCAGGAACGAGCGCATGGCCGCGGCGAACGTGAAGTCGATCTTCGGCTGCACCTGCACCTGGCGCAGGCCCTTCTGCGTGATCTCGACCGGATCCTCCGCCGTCCAGATCTTCATGTCTTCCGTATTGATGAACCCCAGCGCCGAGTGCAGCGTCGTGGTTTTACCGGAGCCGGTGGGACCGACGACCAGGCAGATGCCGTACGGCTTGGTCAGGATCTGCTTGAAGGCGGCGAGATTGCGCTCCGAGAAGCCCATCTTGTCGAGCGGCAGCGGCTTCGAGGCCGCGAGGATGCGCATCACCACATCCTCGTTCTGGTTGGCCGTGGGAATCGTCGCCACGCGCAGCTCGATCGTGCCCTTCGAGTACTTGAAGCGGATCTTCCCGTCCTGCGGCTTGCGCTTTTCCGAGATGTCCAGCTTGGCCATGATCTTCAGGCGCTGCACCAGCGCGTTCCGGTGTGCGCCGGGGATCTCCATGAACTTCTGGCAATCGCCGTCGATGCGCAGGCGGATCGTGCACGGGCTGCGCGCGCCGTCGGGCTCGACATGGATGTCCGACGCGCCGCGCGAGAAGGCCTCGATGATGAGCTGATTGGCGAGCTTCACTATGCCGGAGTCGGTCTCGTCGATCTCCGGCTCGGCGGACGGCGTGTCGTCGAGCTCCACCTTCTCGCCCTCGCCGAGGGAGTCGAGGATCTTCGCCCAGTCCGCGGACTCGCCGGTCGAGCCGTCCGCTTCGAGCCGCTCG
>DATLBM010000358.1:0-3710 GCA_035526885.1 Thermoanaerobaculia bacterium
AAGACGTACGCGGAGCTTTCCGCGCCGCATGGGCTGCTTCTCACCCTGCGGCTTCCGCCGGGCGCGAAGATCGAGGTCAACGACGTGCGCGTGAACGGCGCGATCGTGCGCGTGCCGCGCGGCGGGAGCGTGTCCGTGCCCGTGAGCGGGCCGATCGTGCTCGAGTCGGCGCACGCGTTTCCGCTCGATCCGCCGGACACGCGCATGGTGGCGGTGCAGGTGCGATGAAGCGCATCGGCCTGATCGTGCTGCTCGTGGCCGTGGGACTGGTGCTGTTTCGCAATCAGTCGCACGGGTACGCATCCGCCGATCAGAGCGGGTATCTCAATCTGTCGCGGATGCTGTCGCGCGGCGAGCGGACGCTGGCCCTGCCGGGTGATGCAGCTTGGTTCACGCCGCTGGGGTTCGTGGCGTCCCGCGACGGAAAGTCGATGGCGTCGTTCTATCCGCCGGGACTGCCGCTGCATCTGCTGCTCACCGGCGCGGTCAGTCCCATTGCCGGCGTGCTTTTGATTCTGTTCACGTTTCTCATCGGCGCGCGGTTGCATTCCGAGGAGGCGGGGCTGATCGCGGCGGTGCTGATGGCGCTTTGCGCGGTGTTCGTGTTCGAGTCGCTGCAAGGGATGAGCGACGTGCTGGCGGCGATGTGGTCGGCGGCGGCGGTGTTTTTCGTTTTGCGGCGTTGGCCGGTGTGGGGCGGCTTCGCGTTCGGGATGGCCGTGCTGGTGCGGCCCACGTCGTTCCTGTTGTTGCCTGCACTCTTGATCGCCATCGACGGGCTGAAGCCCGTCCTACGTTTTGTCCTCGGCGGATTGCCGTGCGCGCTCTTCCTCGCCTGGTACAACCACGGCGCCTTCGGCTCCATCCTCGGCACCGGCTACGCCGCTGCGGGAGCGACGCGCGAGTTTGCGCTGCACTACTTTCCCGCACGGGCCGTGCATTACGCAAAGTGGACGGCGGTGCAGTTCAGCATCGTCGCGTGCGTTGTGGCGTTGTGGGGGATGCGGCGGCGCTGGGTGCTCATCGCCTGGCTCGCGCCCTTCCTCGTCTTTTACTCGTTTTACTTCTGGTACGACGAGTGGTGGTACACGCGATTCCTGCTGCCGGCGTATCCGGCTATCGCCGTGGCCGCGGGAATTGCGTTCGCGGAACTGAAGTGGCGGCGCGTGTCCGGTGCGCTGGTGATTCTCATCGCCGCGTGGCAACTGCGGCAGATCGCGCGCTTCGGCGTGCTGCACACCGATGAAGAACAGGAGCGCGCCATGGCGCCGGTGCATTGGGCCGCGAAGCATCTGCCGCGCAATGCGCTCGTGCTCAGTCACGAGTACAGCGGCGCGCTGCTCTACGCATCGACACTGAAACCGGTGCGCTTCGACCGGCATCCGCCGCTGGAGCTCGGGCAGTACGCGGTGCTGATGGAGCACGAGATCGCGCCGTTCCTGGCGCGCTACGGATCGCGCGCGCGGCGCCTGTACACCGGCGACGACGGGGCGGTCTTCGTCCTGAAGTAAGATCGCGCCGCAATGGCCGACCGCACGGAACGGACTTTCGCGCCCGACTCGCGCGAGCCCTCGCGCCGCCGATTCATGATCGCGGGCGAGCACGTCATCCTGCGCGCGTTCGAGAAAGACGACGCGGACCGCTGCTATCGCTGGATGAACGATCCGAACATCGTGCGCACGCTGAAGACGCGCTATCCGATCGCCTTTCAGATCGAGGCCGAGTGGCTGGAGCGGGCCATGCACCCGCCCATCGGCGAGCAGCACTTCGCCGTGGAGCGGAAGGACGATCGCACGCACATCGGCAACGCCTCCATTCACGACATCGAGTGGGTGTCGCGCACGGCGGCCTTCGGGTTGTTCATCGGCGAGCCGAGCGCGTGGAACCGCGGCTTCGGCTCGGACGCCATCCGCACGCTGGTCCGTTTCGCATTCGAGGAGATGAACCTGCGCAAGCTGCGCATCAACGTTTTCGAGTACAACGAGCGCGCGAAGCACGTCCTGGAAGCGCAGGGCTTCGTCCAGGAAGGACGCCTGCGCCAGGAGTTCTATCGCGAGGGGACGTATCACGACATCGTGGTGCTCTCCATCTTCAGGGAGCAGACATGAGCGAACGCAAAATCCGCGTCTTGATCGCCAAGCCGGGCCTCGACGGCCACGACCGCGGCGCGAAAGTGATCGCGCGCGCGCTGCGCGACGCGGGCATGGAAGTGATTTACACGGGCCTGCGCCAGACGCCGGAACAGATCGTGGCCGCCGCGGTGCAGGAGGACGTCGACGCCATCGGCCTGTCCATTCTCTCCGGCGCGCACAACGTGCTCTTTCCCGAGATCATGCGCCTGCTCAAGGAGCAGGACGCGGAGAGCATCGCCGTCTTCGCGGGCGGCATCATTCCGGAGCAGGACATCCCGCGTCTCAAGTCGATGGGCATCCGGGAGATCTTCCTGCCCGGCACGCCGACGTCGACGGCGGTGGAGGCCATCCGCAACGCGGTTGCGTCGTGATCGGCTCGCTCGTTCTCGCCGCGGCACTGGCCGCTGACGTCCGCATTCAGGCCGGATGGGTGGGATTGGGCGTGCCGGTCTCCGAGTCGTACGTGGTCAAGGATCGCGCCGCCGCCGATCGGATCGCGCGCGCGGTGGCCGCGCCGCGCGTGAGCTTCGAGACGGCGATGGCCTCGCTCACTTCGCCGCAGTGGTTCCGCGAGCACGCGGCCGCGGCGTCCGGCGTCCGTTGCTCGGCCGAGGCGCGGACGCTGTTCGTCAACACGTTGACCAAACCTGGAGCGGCGCTGGCCGCCGCTCGCGATCACTATCGCGGGATGCACACGGATGACTTTCCGGGCGTGACGGTCACGATCGGAACGATCAAGGCCAGCACGACGTCGCAACACGCGCTGATGCTGCCGTGGACCACGCCCTCGGGCGAGACCTGGAATCCCGAGCTCTCCCGCGCCGTGGCCGCGGCCATGCCCGCATCCTCGAAGTTGCGCGCGCGACTGCTCGACGACTCGTTCGGCAGCGTCGTGGCGAACGTCGTCGGCGATGACGTTCGCGATCGCGTGCTGGAGCTCGACGCGCGCTGCCTGTACGCGCCGATGATCGCGAAGATCGCGAAGGTCATGACCATCGATCGTGTGTATCAGGCCTGGCCGGATCGCCTCTCCGTGCACGCGCACGTGGCCGGCACACCTTCGAATCTGCGGATCGATGCGCACCTCCGCCCCGCGGAACTGGACGCGTTTCTCGGACGCGCGCCGAAGATGGTGGAGATCGCGCGGACGTTCGCGGCCTCGCACGCCTCGACGCCGCTGGAGATCTGGTACGTGGACGGCGCGTCGGCGCCGAACGGCGCGGTGCGCGTGAAGGTCGTGGGCGACCCGATGAAGAGCTGGGTTCTCCAGCCGTGAGGCGCGACTTCGTCTTCGACGACGGCGGGATGAACCTGCTGTCGTCCGCCGCGCTGCGGCAGATCTCTGCCGCGCTGCCGGATTCCGACGCGTCGCTGTGGGTGTTCCGCTCCGGCCGCCCAGGACTCTTCGCCGCCGGTGCGGACATGGCGGAGATGCTCCGCTTCACGCCCGCGGACGCCGCGAGCTTCTCCGAGCTCGGACAAACGCTCTTCGCCACCATCGAGCGCCTGCCGTGCATCACCGTGGCGCTGATCGACGGCGACTGCTTCGGCGGCGCGCTCGATCTCGTGCTGTCGTTC
>DATLBM010000359.1:0-12691 GCA_035526885.1 Thermoanaerobaculia bacterium
GTGTCATCCTGAGCCGCCGCAGTCCCGCGAGGGACGGAGGACGGTCGAAGGACCTTCCCCCGCTCCGAAGCATCCTTCGCTGCGCTGCGTGTCATCCTGAGCCGCCGCAGTCCCGCGAGGGACGGAGGACGGTCGAAGGACCTTCCCCCGCTCCGAAGCACGTTGGAAGGTCCTTCGCCCTCTGCGGGGCTCAGGATGACACGGAGGATGACACGGTGCTCACTCCCTACTTCACCGTGGCCGTGCTCACGTTGTAGAACGCGTCCACCGCGCGCACGATCACGAACTTGCCGTCCACCGCTGCGGGATCGAGATGGAACGTCTCTTCGCGCGAGTCGGCGATGCCGTCGGCGGGCGTGAGACGAATCCACTTCTCGGCGTCCAGTGAATATTCGACGCGGACGATCGGCGAAAGCTCGTCGCTGATGCGCATCGTCACGTCGCTGCCGTTGCGCGCGACGTTGATGCGCGGCGCGCCGTTGTCGACCTGGAACTCGACGCCTTCCTTCGTGGTGGTCAGCGCGTTCTCGGGGTTGTCGTTCGCGTCCGTGGCCACGAGCTTCAGCTCATAGCGGCCGTCGGGGAGCTGTGACGTGTCGAAGTTGATCTGCGTCTCGTCGATGTTCTCGCGCAGGCGCAGCCACTTGTCGCTCCCCTTCTGGCGGAACGAGAGCGTGTAGCGGAGCTGATCGCCGTTGTCGTCGGACGCGCGCCAGCTCACGGTGCGATACCCGCGGCGGAACATGCGCTTGCCCTGCTCGGCGGGCGTGCGGTCGCGCGGCGTGTCCAGGCTGGTGAAGATCCCGTTCTCGTCGGGATTCGTGGCCTCGACGACCTGCGGCGACGCGGGGTACGCGCTGGTGATGAAGATGACCGCCGGGTCCTGCACGGCGATCGCTTCGATCTCCGGCGCGACGTTGCGATTCATGTAGGCGACGCTCACGCCGTCGATGGCCGCCGTCGGCGAGGCCTTGGTCGTCGTCAGCTTCCACTGCAGGAACTGCGCGGGCGGCGCGGCCACGTTGCCCTCCAGCGACGTCTGCGGCGACGTCCACGAGCTCCACGTCGAGTCGGGGGTGCGCGTGTTGCCGCTGCGGAACGAGATGGCCACGATGGCGCCATCGAGATTGCGTCCCTCGATGCGGTAGTTGCCGAAGCGCGAGAAGCGCTCGACGTCTTTGGCCGCGCTGCGGAACTCGGGGTTCTGCGCGCCGCGCGATTCCATGCGATACACGGCGCCGGAGTTGGTGGTGGTGACGACGTTGCCGGCGATGGAGACGATCTGCTTTTCCGGAACCGCGCCGACCAGCGACAGCTCGCCGTTGCGCAGATCGTAGATGCGGCCGTTCGGCCCCGTGGCCAGCAATACTCCGCCGTTCTCGCCGCCGCTGACGGCGTAGACGATCTCGCGCTCGAACTTCCTCACGGTCTCCACGAAGCCATCCGAATCGATGCGATAAACCTCGGACGACCCGGCCTGCGCCGCGGCACTCGCGCCGCCGTCATCGAACGAGAAGCTCACTTCGACGGCCTGCGGCTCGCCTTCTTTCTTCTGATCGCCGGACTGCTGTTGCTGCCCGCCCTGCTGCTGTTGCTGCTGGCCCTGGGCGGGCTTGGTCTGCGTCTTCGCGGGCGCGCTCGCAGGCAGCGTGTTGCTGACCGCGGCGGCCCAGCCGATGCCGTTCGCGTCGACGTACAGCGACGCGATCTCGTTCAGCGGCGAGTCGTAGAGCGCGTGCGCGTTGCCGTCGCGATCGATCGAGTAGATGCGGCCCTTGCCGGACGCGCCCGCGAGGAGAGCGCCGTTCTTTCTCTTCGCGAGCGACCGGATGTGCGTGTCCGTGGCGTCGTACAGCACTTTGCCCTGACCATTGGCGTCGACGCGAAACAGCTTGCCTTCGACGCCGGTGGCCACCGCGACCTCGTTGTTGTCGAGCGCCTCGAGCGCCCAGATGTAGGCCTGCTGCGGATCGAAGAAGGTCGCGGACTTGCCGCTGTCGGAATCGACGCGATAGACCTTGCCGTTCGGCGAGCTGCCGACGAGCAGCGATCCGTTGCTGAAGGCGACGGCGTAGATCTCGGGCTCGGGCGCGGTGAAGATCAGCTTCAGCTCATCTCCGTGCAGACGATAGACCTTGCCTTCGTTGCCGGTGCCGAAGAAACGATCGCCGTTTGGCGCCGCGGTCTGCGAGAGCACGAACGGATCGTTGAACGTGGCCACTTTGCGCATGGCCGGAGCGACGCGCAGTTCGCCTCGCGAGGTGATGGCGAAGCCTTCCAGCTCGCCGGTGAGAAAGTCCTCGGCGTTCTGCACGCGCCAGAACTGGGGCGTGACAGCGAACGCGTGCGTTGTCAAAACGAGGGCCGCGATCAATACGGATCGGCGCATTGAATTCCTTTCAGGTATGAGGCGCGAGGTATGAGGCATGAGTTGCGAGGCATTGCGCGCGGCTTGCGGCCGCTCATGCCTCGTTCCTCATCCCTCATCCCTGCGCGCTTCAGAGCGCCGGCTGCACGTCGACGTCGATCTTCATCGCGCCATCGACGATGTAGCCGAGCGGGCGGGCGGATTGCCCGGCGGGATGGTACTTCACCGCGGCCTGCGCGCCGTTCGACGTATCTGCAACAACCACGGCGCGCATCGACGGCGGGAGGTTCGGCAGATACACGCCCGACGTCACCGCGCCCTCGCCCGTCGAGTACAACCCGACCGTGAGATCCGTGGACGGCCGCAGGCGGCCCAGGACGCTGATGACCTGTTCCAGCGTGCGCGGATCGGGAGGCACGAGCGAGAAGTCGATCGCGTTCATCACCGAGCCGCTGCCGACGAGCAGGTACGACGGGCCGGCCGGCTGATCGTCGGGGATGCGCACGTCGAACGTCTCGACGAACGCCTCGCCGCGGAACGGCTTGAGCACCGCGCGCACTTTCACCGTGTCGCCGGGCGACACGCGCCCTTTGTCCGGCTTCACCAGCGACGCTTCCATCAGCTTGGCGATGCGCAGATCGTCATCGTGACGCAGACGGATCTGCACGGACTCGATCTCCGCGTCCTTGAACTCGTTCGACATGAGGTAGCCCGACACGAGCGCGAGGTACTGCGGAATGGCCTGGCGCGCCTGCTGTCCGGCGAATCCCTCGCGGATGCGCACGGGCTCGAATCCCTTGAGCTTGATCTCGGAGTCGAGGAGCACGGTGCGCTCGCCCGCCGCGCGCTGCGCGTTGGAGACGATCGAGTCCGTGACCATGGCCAGCATCAGCGGCGAGAGATAGGAGTGACGCACGACGTCGACATGGAACTTCTGCTCGGGACCGGCGCCGTCCATCGTGACGTCGACGGGGATCATGTCCGCCTTCGCGCCGAGGACGCCCATGATGCCGGCCGCGCGATCCTGGCTGAGCACGCCCACGATGTCGCCGGTGTTGGAGAACTTGAACGAGCTGGCCACGCTGGGCATCACGGTCACGATCTCCGAGGTGGCCATGGGGAAGTTGATCTCACCCATGTCCAGGAACGGATGGCCGAACGCGTAGACGTGATCCTTGTCGACGTAGGTGACGGTGCCTGTCGCCGCGACGTTGAAATCGCCGGTGAGCAGGATGGCCCCCACGGCATCGCCGGGGTCGAAGGTGGTCTTGTCGCTGTGCTTGGACGACGACGAGCCCGCGCCCGCGGGCACGGCCACGAAGCCGAGCTGCTCGAGGCTGGGTGCGAAGCGCTGAATGGTGTCGGGCGCGAACGCGGACATGGACATCGGCAGGGCGATGCGCGTGGCGCCGTTGATCGCGTGCACCGGCTGCGCGCTCATGCTCTTGATGAACTTCTCGAACGCCGCGTCGGGCTTGCCGCCCGCCAGCGCGTTCAGGAGCTCGGCTCCGCTCATGCGCGGCGTGGCACCGGCCGGCAACGCCCCGGCGGGACGCACGACCTGCGAGATCTTCAGCATCTCGTCGATCGGCGTGATGCCGGCGACGGGCTCTTTCGCGAACTGCCAGGCATACGCGAGCGCGCCGATGACCTTGCCGTCGATGAAGACCGGCGAGCCGCTCATGCCCGCGATGATGCCCGCGCGCTGCACCACGGGATGATCGACTTTGGCCAGGATCAGGTTCTGCCCGGGCCCGATGTTGTGCAGCACGCCGAGGATCTCGACGTCGAACTTCTCGACGTTGGTTCCCTCGAAGACGGAGAGGCCGTAGCCCTTCATGCCCTTCTCGACCTGCGAGAGCGGCATGCGCTCGGCGGCGTGCGCGGCCGAGGCGAACGCCACGGCAACGGTGAACAGGAGACTCAGTTTTCGGGTGAGCACGTGTGACGTAACCACCTCCAATGGCGCGTTCATTTCGTGAGACGTGCCAAAGGCGAAAAGGTATGAGTCGCACTCACTCGTAACGCAACGCTTCGATCGGATCGAGCTTGGACGCTTTGGCCGCCGGGTAGATGCCGAACAGCACGCCGATCACCGCGCAGAACACGAACGCGCCGATGATGGCCACGATGGGCGTGTGCACGGGCGGGAGGTCGGTCCAGCGGCTGAGGACGAAACGCGTCAGCGCGGCCATCAGGTATCCGCCGAGCACGCCGATGGCGCCGCCCATTCCCGAGAGCACGACGGCTTCGATCAGGAACTGAATGAGCACGTCGTGCCGCCGCGCGCCGATGGATTTGCGGATGCCGATCTCGCGCGTGCGTTCGGTGACCGAGACGAGCATGATGTTCATGATCCCGATCCCGCCCACGAGCAGCGCGATGCCGACGATGCCGCCCATGACCATCGACACGCCGCCGAGGATGCTCGAGGTCGCCTTCAGGATCTCTTCCTGGGCCAGGATGCGGAAGTCGTCCTTGTCGTCCTTCTTCAGATGATGGCGCGCGCGGAGGACCTCGCGCACCTGATCCTTGGCCAGCTCGATGTCGGCGTCGGTCTCCATCTGGAAGGCCAGCACGAGCTTGCGCATGTTCTCGCTGCCGTACACGACCGCGGCCGTGGAGAACGGGATGAGGATGATGTCGTCCTGGTTGTTGCCGAACGAGCCGCCCTTCTTCTCCATCACGCCGACGACGGTGAAGGTGTTGTTGTCGATCTGAATGAGCTTGCCGATGGGGTTGTCGCCGAGGTTGAGATCGGCGGCCGCATCGATGCCGAGGGTGCAGACGCGCTTGCGCTGCTCCTCGTCGACGGCGGTGAAGAACCGCCCATGCTCGACCCAGTGATTGACGATCTCCTGATACGACGGCCCCACCGCATACAACTGCACCGAATGCTGCGCCTCGGCATGCTTGGTCGCGGCCTGGTTGATGAAGATGGGCGTGAAGTCTTTGATGGAGGTCGTGCCGCGCTGGACAGCGTTCGCGTCGTCGATCGTGAGATCGGGCATCTTCTGCAGAAACGGATTCCGCCGCTCGCCCTGATCGGGAAATACCTCGATGAAACTCGAGCCGATATCGGCCAGATCGTTGGTGATCTTGTGCTGCAGCCCCTGAACGATGGAGACCACGGCGATGACGGCGGCTACGCCGATCATGACGCCCAGTACCGTCAAGATGCTGCGCATCTTGTTCGCGAGGATCGCTCTCAGCGCGATTTTGAGGTTTTCGGTGAACATCTCGTTTAGGGCCGAAAGCGGAAAGGGAAAAGGAGAAAGTGGCTCCGCTCCTTGTTACTTTTTCGCGGCGTCGCGTTGTTTTGCGACCGTTGTTCTGAGCTTGCTGATGATGCGGCTGACCTGTTCGGCTTCGCTGCGCGCTGCGATTGCGGTTTCCGCTTCGAGATAGCCGAGGCGCTCCGCGAGGTACAGATGCGTGCGGACTTCGCCGCATGAGCCTTTGGCGATGCCGAGAAAGCGGTGGAACTCGGCGCGGCTGCCGCGCTCGAATCCTTCAGCGATGTTCGCCGGGACCGAAATGCCGGCGCGATGAATCTGATCGCACAGTGAGAAATCGCGAGCGAACTTTCCTCGGCGCGACAAGTCGTAAACCAACACCGCCAAATCCATCGCCTTCTCCCACGCGATCAGATCCTCAAAACGCTCAACTTTCCGACTGGCCACACTTTCACCTTTTCCCTTTCACCTTTTCCCTAAAAAAAAGATCACACACTGACTTTCCCGTCGCGAATATGAATGATTCGCGCGGCTTCGCGGGCCACATCATCCTCATGCGTGACCATGATGATCGAGTTGCCGCGGGCGTGGAGCTCGTGGAAGAGGTCGAGGATTTCGCGGCCGGTTTGGGAGTCGAGGTTGCCGGTGGGCTCGTCGGCCAGGAGCAGGGACGGTTTGTTCACGAGGGCGCGGGCGATGGCCACACGTTGGCGCTGGCCGCCCGAGAGCTCGTTGGGCTGGTGGTTCATGCGGTCGCCGAGGCCTACGGCGGTCAGCGCTTCTTCGGCCAGGCGGCGGCGTTCCGCGCGGGGGATCTTCGCGTAGACCAGGGGCAGCTCGACGTTCTGCAGTGCCGTCGTGCGGGCCAGCAGGTTGAAGGTCTGGAAGACGAAGCCGATCTTGCGGTTGCGGATCGCGGCCAGCTCGTCGTCGTTGAGCGTCTCCACGGGCACGCCGTCCAACAGGTACGAGCCCGACGTCGGCGTGTCGAGGCAGCCGATGATGTTCATCAGCGTCGACTTGCCCGAGCCCGAGGGGCCCATGATCGCGACGTACTCGCCCTGTTCGATGGTCAGGTTCACGCCGCGCAATGCGAAGATCTGTTGCGGGCCGAGGTCGTACACGCGGGTGAGCTCGTTCATCACGATGAGGTGGGCGGTCTGCGGTTCGGGGAGTGCGCTCATTTGTCGTCCTCGTCTTTCGACGTCTTCTTCTCTTCTTTCGTTTCCTGGATCACCGCGCCGTCCTTCAGCTTCTTGAGCGTCCGGAACGGACCGGTGATGATGCGGTCGCCGTTCTTCACGCCGGACAAGATGGCGACGTGTGTGGCGTCGCTGATGCCCGTCGTCACTTCCACCTGCCTGGCTTTGCCGTTCACGGCCAGCAGCACGTACTTTTTCTTCGGCGCGTCTTCGTCGTCGTCATCCTTCGACGTCGAGCGCTCGAGCACGGACTGGATCGGCACCGCCGCGGCGTTCGGCGCGCTGCTGGTGACGATCGACACCTGCGAGGTCATGCCCGGACGCAGGCGATCGTCCTTGTCATCGATGGCCACCTTGACCTTGAAGTAGCGGATGCCCGCGCCGGCGCCCTGCCGCACGGCGGCCGAGCTGCCGATCTCCACGACATGGCCGTGGTACTCCTTGTCCGGCACCGCGTCGACTTTGATCTTCGTGGGCTGGTTCATCTTCACGCCCACCACTTCCGTCTCGCCGACTTCCGCTTCCACGAGGATCTGCGAGAGGTCGGCGATGACGGCGATCACCGAGCCGGGATTGTTCATCGTGCCGGTGACGACGACCTCCCCCTCACGCGCGTTGAGCTGCACGACCTTGCCGTCGAGCGGCGAATGGATGGTCGCCCGCGACAGGTCTTCCGCAGCCGACCGCAGTCCCGCCTCGGCCTGATTCACGCCCTGCTGTGCGGCCGCGAATGCGGCGCGCGCGTTGTCGTGCGCGAGGCGCGCCTGATCGAACAGCTCCTGCGCCTGAATGCCCTGCTGATTCAGGCTCTGCGCGCGGCGGTACTGCGATTCGGCGGTGTTGAGCGCCGCGCGTGCGCGCTGCACTTCCACGCGACGCGACGCCAGCTCGGCGTTCAGCCGATCGCGCTGAGCGACGTAGAGCGGCTTCTCCAGCTCCACGAGCTTCTGCCCGCGTTTCACGGTGTCGCCTTCCTCGAAGTACAGCTTCTCGATCTTGCCGACGATGTGTGCGGAGATGTTGACCTTGACCTTCGGGTCGATCTGACCCGGCGCGGTGACGACGGCCTCGATGGTGCGCGGCGCAACGGCCGCCACGTAGACCTTCTCCCCTTTCGGCTTGCCGCTCCGGACGCTGGCGAAGACGATCAGTCCGAGGAGGACGACCGCGCCGGCGATGATCAGCCAGCGCTTCATCGCCTCACCCCTTCATGGAGGCCGCACCCACGGCCGCCATCCCGACTCGGATCACCACGGTCACCAGCCAGAGCACGATGATGATCATCGCCGACTTGGCCTTCGGGAACTTCGAGACCTTCGAGAAGCCCACCGTGAGCAGGAAGAGCGTCCAGATCACGAAGAGATCGAACGCGGCCGCCAGCGCGAAGAGCACCGGCTGTTCCTTGAAGTCGACCAGGAACGCCGGGTTGGTCATCGTCACCGCGGCGGCCTGCTGCGGATCGACGCTGCCGCGCAGGATCACGATGATCGTGCCCAGGATCCCTCCGATGATCATTCGCGGCATGTACGCGTAGAGCGTCGTCGAGAACGACTGTTTGAAGTCGCCCTGCCCGCCCATGAGCCGGAACGCGCCCCACAGCGCCAGCGCGATCAGCACGTAGCCGATGATGATGAGCAGCGGCGAGATGTAGCCGCCCACTTTGGCCATGGCCTTGGTGATGCGGCCCATGCGCTCGATGTCCGCGTCGGACATGTTGGGATTCTTCTTCTGCATCATCTCGGCCTGCGTGTTGACCATGGCGTCGAGATCGAGATGCGGAACGGTGAGGATGGCCGACACGAAGCCGATCACCGTGAGCAGGATCAACGGCAGCACGATATCGGGCTTGCGAACGATGTCGTCGAACGTCGATTCGGGCGAAAAGAAAACGCCCACCACGCGCTCCATGAAGCTCTTGCGCGGCGCAGCCGGGGCTACCGGCGGCGCCGCAACGGGATCGGCCGCATCAATGCTCATTTGTCCTCCGTCTTCGAACCGTCTTCCTGGACCCAATTGCCGTAATTCAGCCAATTGTAGCGGTCCAGCCAGCGGCCGAGGACGGGCTCTTCGACTTTTTCGGGGACGTCGAGGCGAACGTTGTGGACTTCGAGGATGTCGCCGACGGCGCGGTGATACGCGGCCACGGCCTGGTTGTAGCCGACCAGGGCGGACAGCTCGCGGACGCGCGCGTCGGAGAGCTGCTGCTGCACTTCCAGCACCTGGAAGTTGGTGGTCATGCCGTTCTCGTAGCGCTTGCGCTCCGCCTCGACGTTGCGCTCGGCGGCATCACGCGCGGCGCGCGTGGCGGCGATGGTCTGCGCGAACTCGTCCACCGCGCGGGCGGCGGAGCGCACCTGCACGGCGATGTTCTGCTCGGTCTGGGCCTGCGACGCGCGCGACTGCTCGAGATCGAGCTGCGCGGCGCGGGCGTTGGCACGCGCGCCGATGTTGCGGATGGGCATCCCGAAGTTGAAGCCGACGTTCCACGACGGGAAGTCGAGGCCGAAGATCTGCTCGAAGTTCTGGCTGTACGGCACCGACGTCGTCACGGGCGGCGTGACGTTGGTGTTGGTCTGGCGGCCGGCCAGCGCGCGCAGTCCGTAGCCGGCCACGAAGTCCACCAGCGGCAGCACCTGGTTGCGCGTGTACAGCGCGTTCACCTTGGCGTTCTCGGTCAGGAGACGCTGCTGGAGGACTTCCGGACGGTTGGCCAGGGCCTGCTGCACCGCCGCGTTGAAGTCGATCTGAAGCGGCGTGTAGGTGACGTTGTCCGTGGGGATGATCGGGCGGTCCCACTCGCTCCGCGGCAGATTCAGGAGCGCGCGCAGAGTGTCTTCCGCGTTGCGCACGGAGGCCACGGCGCGGATCAGGAACTCTTCCGAGGTGGCGATGGTGACGCGCGGCTGCAGGATGTCCAGCGGCGCCGACGCGCCGACGTCGATGCGGATCTGCGTGATGCGGGCCTGGTCGCGAGCCAGGAACAGCGACTCTTTGACCACGTCGATGTTGCGGCGCGCGTAGACGAGATTCAGGTAAGCCTGGTTCACGCCACTGACCGTGTCCATCACCACGGTCCGGAACTGCCCCTCGGTCACGCCGAGGTTGTTGCGCGCGATGCTGATGCTGCGGCGCGTGACGTCGATGCCGAAGTCGCGCAGGAGCGGCTGGCCGAAGGCGAAGCCGAGGTGCGCCGGATACTGCGGGTTGACGAACGTGCCGCCGCCCGCGACCGTGCTGCGCGACGTGTCCCACTCCACGCGATAGTTGCCGCCGGTGGGCAGGAGCTGCTGCACGCCCCCGGTGAACACCGTCGAGCGCCCGCCGTTCACTTCGAACGGGTTCGTGCTCGGGTTGTCCGAGTACGAGTGCTTGATCGAGCCGTCGGTGAAGAAGTCGAACGGCCCGTACTGCGCGCGCAGATTCTGGCCCACGATGCGGTATTCGTAGTTCTGCAGCTGAACGCCGAGGTTCTGCTGCATGGCAATGCCGATGGCCTCGTCGAGCGAGAGCTTCAGCGCGCGAGGATCGTTGGCGTCGCGATCCGTCTCCGCGCTCGGCGTCTCGGTCGTGCGCGGCGCGGGCGCCTGCTGCGCGAAAAGCGTCGTCGCGGTCAGCAACGCAATCAGAATCGTGATCAACCGTCGAACAGCGGTCATGCAAGTCCTCCCAGACACGCCTCTTGTACGTAAGGATGAGGTGATGGTTTCCAACTACAGGGCCGATGTGGCGGACGCGATTCTAGAACAATCGCATCTGCGGCTTTTTCCGAACAAACTCGGCACGAATGCCCCGGCGCCGCAACTCCCCGGCGAATCGCTGAGATCCGTGCGTCACGTAGATCACGCCCGCCCGCGACTGCTCGGCGAACGAGATCAGCTCGCGAAAGTCGGCGTGATCGGAAAGCGGCAGTCCGTGATCGGCGTCGCGCGTCCCATGCAGCGCCCAGCCGGTGAGCGCGACGGTCTCGCGGCGCGGCACGCGGCGGATGTCGGACGCCATGTGCGGCGGAATGATGACCGCCTTGCCCCGAAGGTCCGTCGTGGAGCGATGTCCGAACAGCGATTCCTGCCTCCCCCACACTTCATACGCTCCGAGATCGATTCCGTTGCGCTCGTAGACGGCCGAGATGCGGGCCACGACAGGATGCATGACCACTCCCGATCCCCGGAGCATGGCCGCGGTCTCCTGCGCTTTGCCAAGGGAGTACGCGAGCAGTACCGGCGTCCTGTCTCTTCGGATGATGTCGTTCACCAGCCCGGTCAGCCGCTCGCGCAGCTCCTCGCGCGACGGGAACTGCCACCGCTCGTCCCCGCCATACGTCGACTCCATGATCACGGCATCGGCCTCGGGGATCTCCGCACACTCCGCCGTGTATGAAGGCGTGAGCCGGAAGTCGCCGGTGTACGCGAGCGAATGCCGGCCGTTGCTCACACGCACCATCGCGGAGCCGAGCACATGTCCCGCGGGAAACAGCTCGACGCTCCACTCACCGATGGCGTGCTTCGATTTGTAGGAGAGCTCGGTACCCTTCAGATCATCGCCGCTGCGGGCTCTGAGAAACGCGGCGGTGGGTGCCGTGGCGATGAAATGCTCGTGCCGGCCGATGTGATCCGAGTGCCCGTGCGAGATGATCCCGATCTTCCGCGGCTCGGCAGGGTCGAGGTAGATCTCGCTGTCGGCGAGCCGGATGTCGGGATCGGCCTGGAAGAGGCGCACGGGCGCGCTAACGCGCGGACACCGTGAGCCCTTCCGGATCCGTGGCCACGGGCAGCGGCGCTCCCGCGAAGTGACAGGCCGCGAACTGTCCCGGTTTGTGCTCGATCAGCGCCGGCACCTCGGTCTTGCAGATCGGAAACTGGGCGATGGGACAGCGCGTGTGGAAGACGCACCCGCTGGGCGGGTTGAGCGGCGTGGGGATGTCGCCGCTGAGGAGGATGCGCGTCTTCTTCACCTGCGGATCCGGCACGGGCACCGCGGACAGGAGCGCCTTCGTGTACGGATGCAGCGGATCGTCGTAGAGCGCGCGGCGGTGCGCGAGCTCCATCACCTTGCCGAGGTACATGACCGCGACGCGCGTGGAGATGTGCTCGACGACTGAAAGATCGTGAGCGATGAAGAGATACGTCAGCCCCAGCTCTTCCTGCAGGTCCTGCAGCAGATTGACGACCTGGGCCTGCACCGAAACGTCGAGCGCGGATACCGGCTCGTCGAGCACGAGGAACTTCGGATTCGTCGCCAGCGCGCGGGCCACGCCGATGCGCTGACGCTGTCCGCCCGAGAACTCGTGCGGATAGCGCTTGCGGTAGTCGGGACTGAGTCCCACTTTCTCGAGGAGCTGCGCCACGCGATCGGTGCGCTCCGAGCTCGACATCCCGCCGTGAATGATCAGCGGCTCGGCCACGATCGTGCCCACGGTCATGCGCGGATTCAGCGATGCATACGGATCCTGAAAGACGATCTGCATGTTGCGGCGCATGCGGCGCATGTCGCCGGAGTCGAGACCGAGGACGTTCGTGTTCTCGAATTCGACCGTGCCGCTGGTGGGCTCGATGAGTCGCAGGATGCAGCGTCCGACGGTGGTCTTGCCGGAGCCGGACTCGCCGACCAGCCCGAGGGTCTCGCCGCGCGACACGCCGAAGCTGATGCCGTCCACCGCCTTCACGTTCGCCACGACGCGCGCCAGCACGCCGCGCTTCACGGGAAAGTACTTCGTCAGATCGCGAACGACGAGCAGCGCCTCGCCCGCGCCCAGCGGAACCTTCGGCGTCTGCTGCGGCGCGGACTGTTCGCTGCGATCGTGAGTCGGCCGCGCATCGCGATCGACCTGCCGCGCCGTCTGATCCGCGGGCGTGGGCATGCCGCCGGTGATGGCCGGCGCGACCTTG
>DATLBM010000360.1:0-4324 GCA_035526885.1 Thermoanaerobaculia bacterium
GCGCGCCGGCGGCTCGGGATGACACGAGGAGCGCAGCGGACGAAGGACCTTCCAACGCGCCACGCAGCGGGGAAGGTCCCTCGACCGTCCTTCGCTGCGCTCCGGCGGCTCGGGATGACACGCGGGCTTGGCCTCGTTTGAGTTCCTCTAAAACGCCGCGATTCCGCAACAGCGGCTGCATTTCATCCACCGGAAACTTCGATCCGTACAAGCGCACCAGCGCCGCCGCAATCGCCAGTCCGGCGTTGACCGAGCGCAGCGCGCGGCGATCCGTGATGGTCAACCGCACGCCGCCGCACTCCTCTCCTTTGAATACGCTCGCCGTGGGAGTGAAACGCACGGGCGTCAACGACAGACCGCGCAGCGGACCGGCCTCGCGAATCAACGCGGCACCGTCGATGTAGGGCGCGCCGAGGATCTCGAAGGGCGTATCCGTGCCGCGTCCGACGGAGATGGCGCGCTCCAGCAGTCCGACGCCCGGATACAACGCTGCGGCGTTGAGCGAGCGCATGTTCGGCGACGTGTTCACCCACGGCAATCCGGCCTCGTCCTGCCACTGCTCGCGCTTCCAGCCCTTGACCGGGATGACGGTCAGATCGACGTCGATGTGGCGCTCCTCGCGAAAGAGCTGCGCCAGCTCGCCCACTGTCTCGCCGTGGCGCACGGGCAGCGGATGCCATCCCGTGAAGTTCGTTTCGCCTTCGAGGATCGGACCTTCCACGACCTCGCCGCCGATCGGGTTCACGCGATCGAGCACGACGAACTTCACGTGCGCGTCGGCCGCGGCTTCCATGGCCATGCCCATCGTGGAGATGTAGGTGTAGAAGCGCGTGCCGATGTCCTGCACGTCGAAGACGAGCGCGTCGAGGTTCGCGAGCTGCTCGCGCGACGGCTTGCGCCGCTCGCCGTACAGACTGAAGACCGGGATGCCGCGATAGTTTTCGTCCGCGACCTTGTCGTCGAGCGTGCCGCGCAATCCGTGCTCGGGCGTGAAGATCGCGGCCAGCGTCACGCCGGGCGCGCTGCGCAGCAGATCGACGGTGGGATTGCCCGTGCGATCGACGCCGCTCTGATTGGTGATCAGTCCGATGCGCATGCCGCGCAACGCCTCATAGCCGCTTGCGTGCAGCACGTCGATGCCGTTCTGCGCGTCGCCGCCACCGGTGACCAGTCCCACGCGCCGCGCATGCGGCGCGAAGCCGAACGCCTCCCCGACGAGATTGCCCAGCTCGCGCTGCAGCGCGATCACGCTGCCCTTGCCGTCCGGATGCACGCGGTTGGAGAGAAAGATGTAGAACGCGTGCGACTTCGGCTCGATCCAGAGAAAGCCGCCGGTCCAGCCGGTGTGCCCGAACGAACCATGCGGAAAGCGCTCGCCGCCGGGACGCGAGTACGCGGAGTCGAGGTCGAAGCCGCCCGTTCTTCGGATGGCCACCTCGGGCGGCGTCACGTCGACGCTGAGCAGCGGATGGTCCATGGCGAAGCGCGCGAACTTCGCCAGATCCGCCGCGGTCGTGAACATGCCCGCGTGTCCCGCCACCCCGCCCAATTTGCGCGCCGTGGGATCGTGCACGACGGCGCGCAGACCGTTCTCGGTCGGCGCGATGCGCGGGCCCGGCGCGGGACGGAACGTCGTGTCGGTCATGCCCAGCGGCGCGAAGACGTTCTTCTTCGCGAACACGTCCAGCGCCTCGCCGGACACGCGCTCGACGACCTGGCCGAGGATCATGAAATTCATGTCGGAGTAACGGAAGACGGCGCCGGGGCGGTTGAGCGGGCGTTCGGTCCACGGATCGCCGCCCGCGCGCAGTCCCGAGGTGTGCGTGAGGAGATGGCGGATGGTGATTTCGGGAACGTGGTACTCGGGCAGATACGTCTGCACCGGCGCGTCGAGACTCACGAGGCCGCGCGACATGAGCACGTAGATCGACGATGCCGTGGCCACGGGCTTGGTGAGCGACGCCGCGTCGAAGATCGTGTCGACGGTCATCTTCTCGACTGCCGGCACGAGCGCGCGGTTGCCGTACGCGCGCACGTACGTCCGTCCTTCCTTCTCGATCCACAGCACGCCGCCGGGGATGCGCTTGTCCGCGATCGCTTTCTCGATGGCGCGATCGATGGCCGGCAACTGCGGTGCGCGATACGTCGCGCACGCCGACAGCAGGAGAAAGAGGAGCGCGAGGCTGCGCTTCATAGCGTGACGGGCATCCTTCCGGTCATCTCGAACTCGCCGCGAATGGCGTCCATGGCCGCATGCTGCAGCACGGGCTGCACGCCCCACGCGGCGATGAAGGTGCTGACTTCTCCCAGTTCTCTGATGATGTAGGGGCTTCCCAGCGACACGGCGATGGTCTTCTTCGCATGTTTTTCCGCGATGCGCTTCGCTTCCTCGGGCACGTTCAGGTTTCCCTTGCCCGACCGCGGGCGGATGCCGAGCAGCAGGATGATCGCATCCGCGGTCTCGACGTTTCCTGCGTCCTGAAACTCCATCGGATCCTCGGCGAACACGCGGATGGCGACGTTCCTGGCTCGCAGTGGAAGGAGCCCGCGGGTATCGCGAACCAACGTGATGGCGCGACGTGCGATGAACGTAGGACGGGCTTCAGCCCGTCCCTCCCACGGGGGCGACGGGCTGAAGCCCGTCCTACGTATCCGCTCGTATGCCTCGTCGATACGCGACATCGGCAAGCGCCCGCTCTTCACTGCGCGAATCACCGCAGCGATGGCCGCATCCGTGTCGGGCGAGTAGCAAATCTGATCTTCGCCGGCGAGCAGTGCGCGCACCGCGGCTTCGCCGGGGTCGAAATGCGCGGCGAGGCCGCCCATGTCCATCGCGTCGGTCATGGCCATGCCGTCGAAGCCCATCGAGCGCAGGAGGGAGAGCGCGGGCGCGGACAGCGTCGCGGGCATCGTGCCGCTGAGAGTCACTTCGTGCGACTCGGTGCCCCACGTGTTCTCGAACCGCGCGCGCACGGGCGTGGGGGTGGCGTCGAGTGCGGGGATGCCGAGGTGGCCGAGCATGACGGAGTCGACGCCGGCTTCGATGGCGGCGCGGAAGGGGACGAGCTCCACGTTCCGCAATCGCGCGAGATCGACGTCGAGCACGGGCAGCGCGCGATGCGAGTCGACGTGCGTGTCGCCGTGTCCCGGAAAATGTTTGGCGGTGGAGAGACATCCGCCCGCGCGCAAGCCGCGCACGGTCGCGGCGACGTAGCGCGCGACTTCGTGCGGGTCTTCGCCGAAGCTGCGCGTGTTGATCACAGGATTGAGCGGATCGACGTTGACGTCGCACACCGGCGCCAGCACGTGATTGATGCCCACCGCGCGCGCCTCCTCCGCCGTCACACGCGCCTGTTCCTCCGCCAGCGCAACGTCGCCCGTCGCCGCCAGTGCCATCGCAGGCGGCCACCAGATCGCGTCGGTGAAGCGCATGCCCATGCCTGCCTCGAGATCGGCGCTGATCAGCAGCGGCTCTTCCGCCATCGCCTGCAACTGCTCGTTCGCGTTCCTCGCGACGTTGGTCGTCGACTGAAACCAGATCACGCCGCCGACGTGGTTGTCGCGAACGTGACGGATGACGTCCTCGGTCAGCCCACGCGCGGGGACGGTGAAGAGACGGCCGATTTTTCGGGCCAGATCCACGACGCGATCATACCGATGCCGAACGTCACCACCGATCCCACCACCGCGTACCACGGCCAGGCCACCTTCGTCGCGAACGCCACCAGTCCTACCGCGATCAGGCCCGCGGTCATCCCGCTCAGCGCCGCGCCGGTGCCCGCGCGTTTGGTGGCGCCGAGGAAGAAGACGCCGAGGATCGGGCCGTTGATGAGCGAGGCCACGGCCAGGGCGGTGCCGAGCGCGGAGCGCGTCGTGTGCTGCATGGCCAGTCCCGTCGCGATCTGCGCGATGCCCGCGATCACGATCACGATGCGCGAGAGCTGCATGGCGCGCTTCTCATCGCGCGGGCGCATGAGGTCCGCGACCACGGTGGCCGCGATCGCGCTCAACGACGACGACATCGCGGCGGCCAGAATTGCCGCGACGACCAGTCCCGAGAGTCCCGGCGGCAGATGATTGGCGATGAAGTGCGGGAAGACCTGATCGGGCGCGCTCACGGGCGCATTCGCGCCGTAAAACGCGTACAGCAGCACGCCGATGAAGAGGAAGGCGATGAACTGCACGAGCACGACGAAGCCCGACGTGATCACGGCCTTGGCCGCGCTGCGCGGGCGGTCGGTGCAGAGGTAGCGCTGCACCATGTACTGATCGGTGCCGTGCGTGGAAAGCGTGAGGAACGTGCCGCCGATGAGGCCGGACCAGA
>DATLBM010000361.1:0-2914 GCA_035526885.1 Thermoanaerobaculia bacterium
CCCTCGTCCGTCGATCGTCTCGGGAAAGGTGCCGAGGCGATTCTCGGCGACGCACTCGATGCGCGGACGTTTGCGGATCGCGTCGCGCCGAGCGATACGTTCGTGCATCTCGTCGGCGTCGCGCATCCGTCGCCGGCGAAAGGGGCCGCATTCAAGAGCATCGATCTCGTCTCCATCCGCGAGTCCGTCGCCGCCGCGACCGCGAGCGGCGTGCGGCACTTCGTCTATCTTTCCGTGGCCATGCCCGCGCCTGCGATGCGCGCGTACGTTTCCGTGCGTGAGGAAGGGGAGCGTCTCGTGCGAGCCAGCGGCATCGCCGCGACGTTCGTGCGCCCGTGGTACGTCCTCGGTCCGGGCCACTACTGGCCGTACGCGATCCTGCCGCTGTACTGGTTCTGGAGTCTCTTCGATCGCGACACGTCGGCGCGTCTGTATCCCGTGAAGCTCGAGCGGGTCGTGCAGGCGCTTGCGGACGCGGTCGAGCATCGACCGGATTCCGAAAGAATCATCGAGGCGCCGGAGATGCGCGGGCTCACCGCGTCCGCAGCAGCGACTCCAACTCATCCGGCCGCGACGAGCGCACCCGCGCATCGTCGGCCGTGATCATTCCGTCGCGGACGAGGTGCGCCAGCGAGTCTTCCAGCGCGATCATGCCCTGGCGGCGGCCGAGGGTGATCTCGGTGGGGAGATTCTGGAGCTTGTCGTTGCGGATGTGATTGCGCACCGCGTTGTTATTCAGCAGCACCTCCACGGCCACCGCGCGGCCCTGCGTGTCCGTCCGCGGCAGGAGGTGCTGCACGACGATTGCGTTGAGCGAGATCGCCAGCTGCTGCTTGATCTGCGTCTGCTGCGCGGGCGGGAAGACGTCGATGATGCGATGGATGGCCTGCGCCGCGTCGCTCGTATGCAGCGTGGAGAGGATGAGATGTCCGGTCTCCGCGGCGGTCAGCGCGGTGGCCACGGTCTCCAGATCGCGCATCTCGCCGACGAGGATCGCGTCCGGATCCTGACGCAGCGACGCGCGCAACGCCGCCGCGAACGACGGCGCGTCGCGTCCCACTTCGATCTGTTCGATCACCGACTTCGCGTTGCGATGCTCGTACTCGATGGGGTCTTCGATGGTGATGATGTGCCGCGACTCGTTGCGATTCAGCTCGCCGACGAGCGCGGCCAGCGTCGTCGATTTTCCCGAGCCCGTGGGGCCGCACACGAGCACCAGGCCGCGCATCGGCTTCACCAGTTCCGCGAGCGTGGGCGGCAGGCGCAGTTGTGTGAGCGTCGGGATCTCCGTGGGCAGCGCGCGGATCGCCGCGGCGAGCGTGCCGCGCTGGCGATGCACGTTCACGCGGAAGCGCCACGCGCGTCGATCTTCATCCGTGGCGGCTCGCGAGAGGCGCAGCGAAAAGTCCGCGGCGCCGTCGTTCTCGATCTTCTCGCGCACGCGCGGCGTGACCACGGTTGCCAATAGAGAATGGATGTCGTCGTCGGAGAGTGGGTCGCCGGTGCGGGTGAGCCGTCCGCCGACTCGGAACACCGGAGCGACGCCGGCCACGAGCAACAGATCGCTCGCGCCGCGTTGCGCGACTTCGATCAGCAGCTTCTCCAGCGGATTGCCTTCGCCGACCGCGGACGGAGCCAGAGAAAGCGCGGCGCGCGCCTCGTTTGTGGCGGCTTCGCTGTCGTTCAACTCGCGGACGAGCGCTTCGAGCTGCGGGTCGGGCGTCAATTTCTTCATTGCCCGCTTCTACGAATGAAGCATGCCATCAGTAACGGACCCACTGAAACAACAATTGACCCATCTGTAACAGCAATACCGGGTCATTCTTTGCGCCATAAAATCGACGTTTCTAATGGAATCAACAACTTAGCTCGTGGCAGAGCGCTTGCCTTGGTTGCCGCCCGCTTCCTCTCAAGCAAACACGAAAGGATATCGGATGAAGAAACTGGCTGCGATCCTCCTCCTGAGCGCCACGGTGGCGTTTGCAAAGAACCCGGCTTCCGAGACCAAGGTTCACATCAAAGACGTCGACGCGAACGGTGCGCCGACGTTCGTCACGGGCGAGCTCGGAAAGCTCGCGCCCGGCTCCGCGAAGAAAGCCGCCAAGGACTTTCTCAAGGCGCAGAAAGACCTGCTTCAGCTGGTCGGCTCCGAAGACTTCGACGCCGTCAGCGAGACGACCGACCAGCTCGGGACCAAGCACGTCAAGCTGCAGGAGAAGATCAACGGCCTGAACGTCGTCGGCGGCGAGTTCATCGTGCACAGCGATGGTGCCGGCAACGTCATCGCCATGAACGGCCGTCTCGCGGCGGACAAGAATCTGTCGCGCAACCCGGGCATGAACGGCTGGTCCGCGATCGAGCGCGCCGCCTCGCAGCTCGGCATCGCCAACGGCTCCTTCGGCCTCAAGCCGGAGCTGGTGTACGTGGTCAATGAGCGCGGCAATGCGTTCCTGGCCTGGAGCACCACGGTCGCGTACAACGACGGCCAGGAGCACCTCGACATCCTCTATGCGAACGCCGACAACGGCGATCTCGTCCTGCAGGACTCGATCATCCAGCCGGCGCGCAACCGCCGCACGTACAACCTGAACAACGGCACCTCGCTCCCGGGCACGCTCGTGCTGCAGGAGACTTCGGGCACGACCACGGACGTCTCGATCCAGAAGGCGCACGACTACGCGGGCGTGACTTACGACTACTACTCCGCGATTCACGGCCGCGACTCGTATGACGGCGCCGGCGGCACGCTGAACTCCTCGGTCCACTACAGCTCGCGCTACAACAACGCGTTCTGGAACGGCTCGCAGATGGTGTACGGCGACGGCGACGGCTCGCAGTTCGGTCCGTTCTCGCGCTCGCTCGACGTCGTCGCGCACGAGCTCACGCACGCCGTGACCGAGCGCAGCGCGAACCT
>DATLBM010000362.1:0-5765 GCA_035526885.1 Thermoanaerobaculia bacterium
GCTGCGCGGCGTAGCGGAACATCTCCGCGTCCGGAATCGCGCCGCCTTTCGAGAAGAGCTTGTCGTGCATGCCCCAGAACTGGTCCTGATCGCCGGCGCAGTGCGCGGCCTGGCTGCACTCCTGGCCGTACGCGCTGAAGGCAGGGCAAACCGCGGAAACGTCAGGCCATACAGCCACCTTTGGGCTACTTTTCTCTCCGTGCGGCGCGAAAATTCTTGAGACGTCAGGAAAAGCGCGAGTCTTTATTTAATGCGACTTCATCCATTCGAACACGCGGTAATGCTCCCCTTCCATCCCTAACCTCGCGTAGACCTCCTGCGCCGGCTTGTTGCGGTTGTCGACGTAGAGGCGGATGCCGCGAATCGACGGCTCGGCTTCGACCATGGCCTTCACGTGTTGATAGAGGCCGGCGTACACGCCGCGCCGGCGGAACTCGGGGATCACGTACACGCTCTGGATCCACCAGACCATGCCGTTGCGCCAGTCGCTCCACTCGTACGTGATCATCAGCGACGCCACGACGCGTCCCTCCGCCTCGGCCACGAAATAGCGGCCATGCGACGGATCGGCGAACACGGCGTGCACGCCCTTCGTGGTGACGTCGCGCTCGAGATCGAAGTCCTCGGTCTCGCGCGCCATGGCGATCTGGAAGTCGATGATCGCCGCTGCGTCGGATCGAAAGCCTTCGCGGTAGCGCACTTCGGTCATTGATATTCTCCGGCTGGTGACGATATCAAACGGGTCGCGGGAGGCCGCGGCGGCGCTGCTCGCGATCGCGCTGGCAATCGCATCGTGGTGGTTCCTGCCCCACGCCGATCCCGCCGACTACGCGAAGTTCGCGGATGATCCGTTCAACGCGCGGAACGTGTACTCGAACGCCGGCTTCCTGATCGCCGGCATCGCGGGACTGTGCTTTCGGCGCGTTCGCGCGGACGCCGCTGCGCTGACGCTCTTCGTCGCGCTCATCGCCACTTCCTTCGGTTCCGCGTACTTTCACCTGCGGCCAGTGACGGCGGACGGCGCGATCAACCGCTGGACGCTGTTGTGGGACCGGCTGCCGATGACGTTCGCGTTCGCAGGAATGATCACGCTCGTGTTGCAGGACC
The DNA here is from genome assembly GCA_035526885.1 of Thermoanaerobaculia bacterium. Lineage (GTDB taxonomy): Bacteria > Acidobacteriota > Thermoanaerobaculia > Gp7-AA8 > Gp7-AA8 > QHVT01. The sequence goes on from DATLBM010000362.1 coordinate 1,108, forward strand.
GCGTGCGGCGCGTGCACGGCGCGGTGTTGCCGGTCGTGGCGGCGATCGGCGTAGCCACGGTGTTCTACTGGTTTCTGTCGAGATCGCACGACCTCTTCCCCTACGCGCTCTTTCAGCTGTTCGCGCCGGCGGGAACGCTGCTGATGATCACGATCCTGCGGCCGCGTTTCACCGAGGCGGGGTACGTCGTGGCCGCCGTGTTTCTCTTCGGCATGGCCAAGGCGTTCGAGGATCTCGATGACGGGATCTTTGCGCGGTGGCACATCGGAGGACACCCGCTGAAACACATCACCGGCGCACTGGCGGCAGCGATGATTCTTCTCTGGCTGACGAAGCGCAGCGCAATCCCGCATGAGCCGAAAAGCCACTGAACGCGCGCTGCTCCTGATGGCCGGATCCGCGGTGCTCTTCGGATTCATGGCCTTTGCCGCGAAGCTCGCCTCGGCGCGGCTGTCGGGGTCGCAGGTGGCGATGATTCGTTTCGCGGTGGGGCTTTCGCCGTCGCTGCTGATCCCGCGCTACCGCCGCAGCGCGTTCACGTTTCAGCGCTGGGATCTCCTGCTCTACCGCGGATTCTTCGGCGGCCTGGCGGTGCTCTGCTACTTTCTGGCGATCGAGCACATCAACGTCGGCGTGGCCACGCTGCTCAACTACACGGCGCCGCTCTTCAGCGGAATCTTCTCCATCCTCTTTCTGCACGAGCGCATCTCGCCGAAGGTTTTGATTCCGATGCCCGTCGCGCTCCTCGGCGTGGCACTGGTCGGCCACGCGAACGCGCGTCCCGGCGCGATCCTCGGCTTCGGCCCGTGGGAACTGGTCGGCGCACTCTCCGCCGTTTTCTCGGGCGTGGCGGTGACGGCGATGCGCGCGGCGCGGCAGGGCGAAAACTCGTGGGCCGTCTACACGAGCTTCTGTCTTCTGGGCACGCTGCTCACGGCGCCGCTCGCCATCGCGACGTGGAAGAACCCGCACCCCGATGAGTGGATCGCGTTGGCGGCGACGTCGCTCTTCGCGATCGGCGCACAGCTCCTGCTCACCTTCTCGCTGCGCTGGGTCGACGCGATGACCGTCGGCGTGATCTCGCAGCTGGCCGTGGTCATCGCCATCATTCTCAGCGCCACCATCCTGCACGAGTGGCCGAACACGTTCGCGATGATCGGCTCCGCGCTGACGATCAGCGGCGTGCTGGGCGTCGTGTACGTGACCTCGCTCGCTCATCGCACCGTGGAAGCGGCTGACGAGGTGGCGCCCGAGGCGTAAACTGCGCGCACACGAAATATGAAGGGCTGTGCGCGCACCTGCATTCTCTGGCTCGTCGGCTGGATCATCGCCGCGGGCGCATTCTTCTACTACTTCCGCGGCATTCGCGATTTCGGTCCGCCGACGTATTGGGCGGCCATCGGCGCGGGACTCTCGGTCGTGCTCTGCATCGGCTACGCGTGGGGCATCGGGCAGGCGTATCGCGAGCGCGCGATGCTCATGGGCGCGATGGCGGGCACGCCGCCGGTCGATGGCAAATGGGCCGCCGTGAGCGGCACGATTCACTCGTCAGCGCCGATCGCCGCGCCGATCAGCGGGCTCGATTCGGTCACTTACGAATACAAGATCTATCGCCACGAGCGGAGCGGCAGAAACTCGTCGGAGGTCACGTACTTCGACGGCAAGGCGCTCACGCCGTCGACGATCGCCACGCGCAGCGGAAGCGTGCGGCTGTTGTCCGTGCCGTCGTTTCAGGATGTCGAGCCGACGGAGATCTCATGGACGCAGGCCGTCGCCAACGCCAAGGCGTACGTCAGCAGCACGGAGTTTCGTCTGCGCGAAACGGACAAGAACGCGGTCGAGGAAGAGTCGACCGACGACGACGGCCAGTACCGCCGCGACCGGCGTCACTCGACGAACGACGTCGATCTCGCGGACGACTTCCGTTTCGAAGAAAAGCGGATCGCGCAGGGCGAACAGGTCTGCGCATTCGGCCTCTACTCGCGCGAGCGCGGCGGCCTGATTCCGCATCCCAACTGGGCCAACCAGACGCGCCTCATGCGCGGCAACTCGCTCAAGGTCGCGGACAAGCTCCGCACCCGCATGATCAAGTACGCCTTCGGCGTGATCATCCTCGGCGCGATCCCGTACGCGATCTGGCGCTTCTATCTGTACCAGGCGGCGACGCTGCCGTGATGCAGGACAGGCTTCAGCCTGTCCTGCATCGATTTATCTCCGCACCTGGAACGTCACCGTCAGATTCAGATACGAGTCCACCGCTTTGCCTCCGTACGTCGCGGGCTTGTACTTCCACTGCGGGATCACGCGCAGCACTTCCGCCTCGAACGGCGGCATGGTGGCGTTGATCACCTGCGGGTCGCGGACGTTGCCGTTCTTGTCGATGATGCAGTGCACGACGACCGTCGCCGCCATCGCGGTGCGCACGAGCGCCGGCGGATAGCGCGGATCGATGCGCGACACGAGCACAGGCGCCTTCACCTCATACGACTGATAGATCTTCTCCTCGGGTTGCGCGACCGGGACGTCGAGCGGTGCGGGCGGCGCGTCGAGATCGCCGATCGAATCCTTCGTGCCCCAGGGCACGCCGAGCGGACCGTTGTCCGTGCCGGTGCCGGGCGTCGTCGAGTCGCTGGCGATGGTCGACTGCGCCGGCTCGGCGTTGGTGATGGTCTCCGGCACGGCAGCCGGCGCGGTGGGTTGCGTCGGCGGCGCGGCGGGCTTCACCGGAGTCGCGACGGGCGTCTTCTTGACGCCGCCGTTCGGCGTGCCGAGGGGCGGCGGGATGCGCAGGACGACGGGGATCGGCGCGAGCGCGTACTCCTTGGGCGAGTTCTTCGGAAAGTCGACCGAGGCGATGCTCAACGCCAGCGCGCCGATGATCACCGCCGAATGCGCGAAGATCGACACGCTCAGAGTATTGAAGCGGCCACGCGTCTGGACCTGGGCTTGAACGACGGAAGTCTCGAACATGTTGTGCTCCTTCGCTTGCGTTCGAGGGAGCTGCGCCGGGGGACGAAACCGGGACGTGCTACGAAACGGTGTCTAATAGCTGGTTGCCGGTTGCCGGTTGCCGTGTTGAAGGCGCTGCGTGGCTTGGCAACACGGCAACCAGCAACATGGCAACCCAATGGTGATCACCATCACAACCGACGGCGGCTTCACGGGACGCGGCATCGGCACGCGCAGCGCGGACGTCGACGTCAGCGACGCGCGTCCGGAGTCGTGGCGCGACGAGTACCGCGCGCACGGCGCGGACCTGGTGCTCTACACGCTCGCCATCGGCGAGCGGAGCGTGTCCTTCAACGAAACGGCGGAGATCCCGAAGGACCTCCGCCGTTTGTTCGAACGCGTGTGGCGATGACTACGGGTGCGACGTGCACAGCGTGAAGCTGCCGCTTCCGCTGTACGCGTAGACGCGCCAGCGATACGTGCCCGACGTGCCGGAGTACGAGACGTTCTCCGTCGCGGTGGCGCTTTCGCCCGCGGCGACGCTGGCCCACGCCGTGCCGTTCCACTTCTGGAGATAGAGATCGAAGTCGACGCCCGAGGCCGGACCGGTGAGTTTTCCGGTATGCGAGCCGCTGACGCTGGAGGTGTACTGCGCGGAGTACCAGTTCGCGCCCGTGCCGCTCAGCGAGCCGGAGACGCTCGTGCAGCCCGCGGCGGCGCTGTAGGTGGCCTTCAGCGTGACGCCGGAGAAGGTCGAGTACGCGTTGAGACTGATGTACCAGTCGCCAGCGACGGGGTTGGTCACGGTGACGGTTTCGGCGTTGCCGTTCAGGTACGGGCGGTAGTCGTAGACCGAGGAGGTCGGCTGCGCGCCGCGCTTCACGTACATGTCGGCGTCACCCGTGCCGCCCGACATGACGATGGAGAGGCTGCTCTGGCCGGCCGGAACGGTGATTTTGTAGTGCACCCAGCTGCCGGTCGAGGCGCCGATTCCGGTCACGGCCACGCCGTTCGAGAGCGTCGTCGTTCCGCCGCCGCCGCCACCCGATCCGCCCGGAGCGCCGACGCAGTCCCACGCCTGATTGACCGATGCCGCCGCTGCGGCGCCGTAGAGATCCGTGGCCGCCTGGGCGGTCGCCGTGCGGGCACCGGAGAAGTTCGTGCTCGAGGTCATGTAGACGGTCAGCGCGCGATACCAGATCTTCGCGCCCATCGTCAGCGACGTGTTGATGTCGGTGCTGAGCGGCGTGACGTTGACCGTGGTCTTGCTGCGGGGATGCGTGCCGCCGGCGACCATCTTGTAGAAGGCCAGGTTGGCGATGCCGCTGTTCGTGTGCACGCCGCCGCCGTCGGCCGTGCCGGTGTAGCGGGTCGGGTAGTAGTCGGAGTCGCCCGCGGCGGCCGGATCGTTGAGGTAGCGGAGCGCGTCGCCCGCGGTAGCCGGCGTGTAGGCGTCCTCGCCGAGCTTCCAGGTGTTGGCGCTGATGCCGTTCTTCCAGCCTTCGGCGGAGGAGCCGAGGATGTCCGAGGTCGCTTCATTGAGCGCGCCGGACTCGTTCGAGTAAACCAGGTTCGCGCTGCGCTCGGTCACGGCGTGCGTGAGCTCGTGCGCGACGACGTCGAGCGAGCGCGAGAACGGACCGAACTGCGAGCCGTCGCCGTCGCCGTACACCATCTGCGAGCCGTTCCAGAACGCGTTGTTGTAGCGC
>DATLBM010000363.1:0-4837 GCA_035526885.1 Thermoanaerobaculia bacterium
GGGCATCGATCCGGCGTTCCTGCCGTACGTCTGGGATCGTTTCCGTCAGGCCGACAGCAGCACCTCGCGCCGGTACGGCGGCCTGGGGCTGGGCCTCGCGGTGGTGCGGCATCTCGTGGAGATGCACGGGGGCACGGTCCACGCGGAGAGCGCGGGGGCCGGACAGGGCGCGACGTTCCGCGTGGAGATTCCGGTGGCCCGCGCGGAGGCCGGAGTGTCCGCCGCGCAGCCCGCGCGCGAGCAGACGACGATCAGCGGCCGGCGCATTCTGGTCGTGGACGATGATGACGACACCCGTCTCGTGCTGGCGACGCTGCTGACGCGGTTCGGCGCGATCGTGTCGCCCGCGTCATCGGTCTCGGATGCGATGACGCTCCTCGACGAGCAGCCTTTCGACGCGGTCGTCAGCGACATCGCCATGCCGAACGAGGACGGCTACCTCCTGGCCGCGCATACGCGCTCGCGCGTGCCGGCCATCGCCGTGTCGGCGATCTCGCGCGGCGCGGAGGATCGGCAGCGCGCGCTCGATGCGGGGTTTGCGGCGTTCGTGAGGAAACCGGTGGACCCGCAGGCACTGGCCGACGCGGTGATCGCCGCGCTGACGTGATGCAACGTAGGACGGGCTTCAGCCCGTCCAGGAGGAACGGGACGGGCTCAAGCCCGTCCTACGTACATGAGAATGCACGCGCACCGCACCGATGTTGCACCTCTCACGTTCATGGCCACCGAACCGATCGCCGCGCCGCGGGCGCTGGAGAGAATCGCCGCGCTGCAGACCAACGTCGAGCGCGTGATCCGCGGCAAGTCCGAGGTCGTGCAGTTCTGCATCGCCGCTCTTTTGGCGAAGGGACACCTGCTCCTCGAAGACGTTCCCGGCGTCGGCAAGACCACCCTCGCGCATGCGTTGGCGCGCTCGCTGTCGCTGGAGTTTCAGCGCATCCAGTTCACCAGCGACCTGCTGCCCGCGGACATCGTCGGCGTGACGATCTACAACCAGGACCTGCAGGAGTTCGAGTTCGTCTCGGGACCGATCTTCACCAACGTCCTCCTCGCGGACGAGATCAATCGCGCCACGCCGAAGTCGCAGTCCGCGCTGCTCGAGGCGATGAGCGAAGGCACGATCACGATCGAGAAGCGCCACATGGCCCTGCCCGATCCGTTCCTGGTCATTGCCACGCAGAACCCGATCGAGCACGTGGGCACGTACCCGCTGCCGGAATCGCAGCTGGACCGTTTCCTGATGAAGCTCACCATCGGCTACCCCAGCGCGAACGACGAGAAGCAACTCCTTCGCAGCGGCGGCGCGCAGGACGCGCTGGAGCATCTGCAGCCGGTGCTCGACGCCGATGAAGTGCGCGACCTGCAGCAGCGCGTTCATGCGGTCCACGTGAGCGAGGCGCTGGTCGAGTATCTGATGACCATCGTGCAGACCACCCGCACGCACCCGGAAGTGGCCCTCGGCGTCTCCACACGCGGCGCGCTCACGTACTTTCGCGTGTGCCAGGCGCTGGCCATGGTCCAGGGCCGCGACTTCGTGGTGCCCGAGGACATCAAACGCCTCGCGGCGCCGGTGCTGTCGCATCGCATCGTGATGAAGGACCGCCGCCTGGAGCGCGGCGACCATTCGGCGGAAGCGCGGTTTTTCGCGCGGATCGTGAACGAGATCGCTGTGCCGCGATGAGGTTCTCCGCTCATACCTCATCCCTCGTCACTTATGCCTGAATTCGAATTCAACGGCGTCGTGAGATTCACGAAGGTCGGCACGATGTACCTGGCCACCACGCTGATTCTCGCTGTCTCCGCGATCAACACGGGAAACAACGCGCTCTACATCGGCGTGTCGCTGATGCTCGGGTCGCTGCTGCTGTCCGGCCTGGCGTCGAAAGGCGGGCTCAAACATCTGAGCGCCGAAGTGGGCGCACTCGGCGACGTCTGGGCGGGCCGTCCCGCGCGGGGCACGCTCACGCTGCGCAACGACTCGCGGATCTGGAACGTGCGCGACGTCGTGCTGACCTCCGAGGCGCTGGCCGAGCCCGTGCTCATTCCGCTCGTGCGGCGACGCCAGTCGATCACCATCGACGCCACGTTCCTCTTCCGCAAGCGCGGCCTCGCGCACGTCCACTCCATCGATTCGTACACGCGCTATCCGTTCGGCTTCTTTCTGAAGAAGCGCCGCTTGGCGCTAACCAGCGAAGTGGTCGTGTATCCGCGCCTCCTCGGCGACGCCTCCGCCGACCGCTTCCGCGCCGCGACGGGCGATCAGACCACCGCCAACCGCCCCGGCATCAGCAGCGAGATCCACTCGTTCCGCGAGTACTCGCGCGGCGACTCGCTCCGCCACGTGCACTGGAAAAAATCCGCGAGCCTGGGGCGCTGGATCATGAAGCAGACCGATGCCGAGGCGTCGAAGTCGGTGCACGTGGTCGTGGATCCGTTCCTGCCGAAGAGCGCGGCCGGAGATGCGTTCGAGACGATGATCGCGGAGGCGGCGACGTTCGTGTTTCACGCGGCGGCGAATGGTTTCGACGTGACGATGTCCCTGCCGCGCGCGACGTATCGCGTACGCGAGCGCGAGTCCGCGTCGCCGATGTTCCGCGCGCTGGCGCTGATCGAAGCGGCGTACGAGCCCGTGCATCAGGCAGTCGATCGCCATACGGTGCTGTTCACGCTGGGGGGACGCCGTGACGCGAAGAGCGCGTGAGCTGGAGATGCTTCTGCTGGCGATGTTCGCCGCGGTGCCGCTCTACTTCACGTTTGCGGTGTCCGCGCTGGCGCTGGTGCTCTTCCACATCTTCATGACGCTGATCGTGGCGCGCGTGGCCTTCGGCCGCACGCCCGAGCTCGTGCCCGCGAGCGCGATGCGCTGGCTGGCCATGGCCTACGTCCTCTTCTACGTCATCGACGGATTCGTGATCTCGAAAAGCGCGATCGCGGCGTCGACGCATCTCGTGCTCTTCATCGCCGTCTATCAGCCCATCGAGAGCGTGCACCGACAGAATCACGCGCAGCGGCTGCTGACCACGGCGCTGATCTTCATCGCCTCGATCGCCACGTCCACGCACCTGACCATCGTGCCGTTCGTGATCGTGTTTGCGTTCTTCGTCTTCCGCCAGCTCATGCACGTGAGCCACGAGGAGACGGCGCGCTCGATCGGTCATGACTACGGCGAAGCGCCGTCCGCCCGCGCGGCCGCGTTCTATCTCGCCGGCGCGACGGTCATCGGCGCGCTGCTCTTCCCGCTGCTGCCGCGGTTGCGCAATCCCGTCGTGCGCGGACTGACCGGTCCGCTGCCGGGATCGTCGACGGCGCTCAGCGAGACCATCAACTTCGCCGAGAAACGCGGCGCGCCCGGCGACGCGACCGTGGTCGCGCGCGTGTGGATGGACCGCGAGACGCGTCCGTTCTTCACGCCCGTGCGCCTGCGCGGCATGATCTACGACGTCTACGAAAACGGCGAATGGCGGCAGTCGGCGCGCGGCCTCCGCGCCGTGCCGCAAAACGGCGGCACGTTCGCCCTCGGCCGGGCCGGCGGCGTCGATCGTCCGGCCATCGTGGAGATGCGCGCCATGCGCGGCAAGATCTTTCTCCCGTCCGAGTCGTACGCGCTCACCGGATTGAACACGCTGTACGAAGGTCCGGCGCGCGAGACGTACTACACGTACGACGACGGCCCGCTCACCATCGCTCTGCGCCTCTCGTACGGGACCGAGCCGGCGCGGCTGACGCGCATGAAGATGAGCGGCTACCCGATCTCGCCCGCGGTCGAAACGCTGGCGCGCACGATCGTCGGCAACGAGCAGCGGCCGGAGAAGAAAGCGGAGCTGATCGAGCGCTACATGGTCCGCAACTTCCGCTACGTCCCGAACGATGAGACCTCGGAACCGATGCCGCTGGAGCGCTTCCTCCTCGTCGATCGCGGCGGCCACTGCGAGTACTTCGCCGCGGGCATGGTGGCGCTGCTGAACGCCGTGGACGTGCAGGCGCGCATCGCGGGCGGCTTCTACGGCGGCCAGCTCAATCCGCTGACCGGCTACTACGCCGTGCGCCGCGAGGACGCGCACGCGTGGACGGAGGTCTGGACGGGCACGCGCTGGATGACGTTCGACGCCACGCCGCCGTCTCTGCGTCCCGGCTCGACGCAGCAGAATCCCGTTCGCATGTATCTGGCCGCCCTCGGCGACTCGATGACGTTTTTCTGGGACCGCTACGTCCTCACCTTCGGCCTCGGCGACCAGATCTCGCTCTTCGAAGACATCGCGCTGTTCACGTCGTCGGGCGTGGACGCGCTGCGCGGACGCCTGCGCGGTGCCATCGACGCGCGCCGCATCGTGCCGTTCTTCGTGATGCTCATCGCCGCGGGCGTGCTCGCGCTGCTGCTGCAGCGCCGGCGGCGGCGTTTGTTCGACGCACTTGCCGCGTATCTCTCCGCGCAGGGGATCGACGTGGGATCGTCGATGACGCTGCAGGAAGCGCTGCGCGTGCTCGGCGAGCAAAACCCCGAGGCGGCGGAGGAGCTCGCGCCTCTCGTGGCGATGTACGAGGAAGAAACGTTCGGCGCTGCGCCGTCGCGGACGCGCGCTCGCGCGCTCAAGCGCAAGCTCGCGGAGTTGCGGACTTAGCTTCGCCGGGAACGACCGGGGGCCAACCAGCGGGGTCCGGGGGCGAGCCCCCGGCCGCCGGAGGCCCCTCGTCGTTCCCACCGAAGCCTAACGCGGCAAACGCCGCGGGCTCCGCATCAGCGCAACCATCTCCCGCACCGCGTTCTCCAATCCCACCAGCGCCGCCCTGGAGATGATCGAGTGGCCGAGGTTCGGCTCCTCGATCTCCGGGACCGAGG
>DATLBM010000364.1:0-3410 GCA_035526885.1 Thermoanaerobaculia bacterium
CCGTCTTTGACCGCGCCCGGATAGTCCTGGGCGATGTAGTCGAGGAGATGAACGGCGCGGCGGACGTCGTCCCCGGGCTGCGCGAACGCCGTGCCCGAAAGGAGCAAGACCGCGAGGAGATATCGGAGCGGAGAGTTCATCGTGACGAGTCTCAATAGCCACACTTCGCGTCTCAGCCTCCCTGAGCAGGCTTGACTTCCGATTGAGACTGATGAAGTCTGGCGCGCATGCATTGAGACTAAGTCTCAGTCGCAGGAGAGAATTCTAACATGCGCAGGCTCCTCGCTTTCTTCTTCACCATCTCCTTCATCGCCGCCGCGGCACATGCGGCCGGCGATTCGCTTCTTCGCGGCACGGTCGTCGATCCCACCGGCCGCGCCATCGTGGGCGCGGAAGTGAAACTCGGCAACGGCCGCACCGCCGTCACCAACGCACGCGGTGAGTTCGCGCTCGATCCGGTTCCCGGCGGCGATCTCACGCTGACCGTCTCCGCGCAAGGCTTCACTCCCGTGACCATGACCGCCGCCGATCCCGCGGCGCCGGTGCGCATTGCGCTCCAGGCGATGCCGCTCGCGGAAGAGATCACCGTGAGCGCGCCGCAGCCGATTCCCGTGCGCAGTTCCACCGCCACCAAAACCGACACGCCCCTGCGCGACGTGCCGCAGGCCGTCACCGTGATCACGCGGCAGACGATGGAGCAGCAGTCGATGCAGAACGTCGGCGACGTCGTGCGCTACGTGCCGGGCATCGGCATCGCGCAGGGCGAGGGCAACCGCGACACGCCCGTCTTCCGCGGCAACAGCTCGACGTCCGACTTCTTCGTCGACGGCGTGCGCGACGACGTGCAGTACTTCCGCGACCTCTACAACGTCGATCGCGTCGAGGCCCTCAAGGGACCGAACGCGATGATCTTCGGTCGCGGCGGCGTGGGCGGCATTCTCAATCGCGTGACGCGGCAGGCCGACTGGGCGCCCGTGCGCGAAGTCACGTTGCAGGCCGGCTCGTGGAATGACCGCCGCGTCACGGCCGACGTCGGACACGCCGGCGGCGAGCGCTTCGCCGCGCGCGTGACGGGCATGTACGAGGACTCGGAGTCGTATCGCGACGGCGTGGGTCTCAACCGCTACGGAATCAATCCCACCTTCGCCCTCGCCCTCGGATCGAACACCATGCTTCGCGCGGGCGTCGAGCATTTTCGCGACGAGCGCACGGCGGATCGCGGCGTGTCCTCGTTCGCCGGACGGCCGCTGGACACCGATGCCTCGACCTTCTTCGGCAACGCCGACGACAGCAATTCCGAGGCGACGGCGAATCTCGGGTCGGTCTCGATCGATCACCGCTTCAGCGACCGCCTGACCCTGCGCAGCCGCGTCGGCTACGGCAGCTACGACAAGTTCTATCAGAACATCTTCCCCGGCGCGGTGGACGCGACGGGCCGCAACGTCAGTATCTCCGCGTACAACAACGCGACGCAGCGCCGGAACCTCTTCAGCCAGACGGATCTCGTCGCCAAGCAGAACACCGGCCGCATCGGCCACACGCTGCTGGCCGGCGTGGAGCTGGGACGGCAGGTCACGGACAACTTCCGCAACACCGGCTACTTCACGAGCATCGGCGCGAGCACGACGTCCGTTTTCGTGCCGCTCGATAATCCCACCACCACGCTTCCCGTCACGTTCCGCCAGAGCGCGACCGACGCGAACAACCACGGCACGGCCAACGTCGCGGCGCTCTACGCGCAGGACCAGATCGAGATCTCACAGCACGTGCAGGTGATCGCCGGCCTCCGCTACGATCACTTCGGCGTCGACTTCCGCAACAACCGCAACGGCGCGGCGTTCGAAAGCAACGACGGCCTTTTTTCTCCGCGCCTCGGCATCGTCTACAAACCCGCCGAGCCGGTCTCGCTGTATGCGAGCTACAGCCTCACGTACCTGCCGCGCGCCGGCGAGCAGCTCTCCTCGCTGAACCTGTCGAACCAGTCGCTGGAGCCGGAGGAGTTCCGCAACTACGAGATCGGCGCGAAGTTCGACGTCGCCCATGCGCTCGAAGTCAGCGCGGCGATTTATCGCCTCGATCGCGGCAACGTGGCCGTTCCGCATCCGACCGAGCCCGCGGTGACGATGCTCGTCGACGGACAGCGTTCCGAGGGCGTGGAGCTGAGCGTGGCCGGAAACCTTTCGCGCGCGTGGAGCATCGTCGCCGCATATGCGTACCAGGACGGCGAGATCACGGAGTCGCTCTCCGCGACCGCCCAGAAAGGCGCGCGCCTGGCGCAGCTTCCGGAGCACTCGTTCTCGCTCTGGAACAAGTACGATTTCTCGCCGCGCTGGGGCGCGGGACTGGGCGTGATCCATCGCGGGGAAATCTTCACGTCCACGGACAACGCCGTGACCGTCCCCGGCTTCACCCGCGCGGACGCCGCGCTCTTCTTCACGTTCAGCGACCGCCTCCACGCGCAGCTCAACGTGGAGAACCTGTTCGACACGGAGTACTACGCGTATGCACACAGCAACACGAACATCACGCCGGGATCGCCGCGCGCGGTTCGTTTGAGCTGGACGACGCGGTTCTGAGCGGGACGTGGCCGCGCGGACTGTGGACGAAGGTCATCTCGATCCAGCCATGCTCCGCGTCGCAGGCAGGAGCGCGCGATGGCTTACAGTCATTGCTCCTGCGCAGCGCGCACTTCGATCTTTCCATCGCTCACGCGCACCTCGAAGACGCGTTCGGGAAAGACCGCGGGCCCTTCGAGCACGCGTCCGTTCGTGACACAGAAACGCGAGCCGTGCCACGGGCAGCGGATGCTCTCGCCTTCGAGCCTGCCCTCGGCGAGCGGTCCGCCGAGATGCGTGCACGTCTCGGTCAGCGCGAAGATCTTTTCGCCCTGCCGGACCAGCAGCACGGCCACGCCGTCCGCGGTGACTCGCGTGGGTTTGTTCTCCGTCAGCGCGGCGTTATCGAGCACGGCGACGAAGTCCTCCGGCTTTCCCTGATCCGCGGTGGCCGTGTGATCGACGCCGATCTGTTCGCCGTACGTGAGGTGTCCGCCGAGGAAGGCGGAGGACGCGGCGATGCCGAAGGCCAGCATGCCGACGCTGATTCCTGCCGGGCGCGATCGCCGGCGAAGCAACAGCGACAGCGCGTAGAGGCCGGTCGCGGCGACGTTCATCGCGCCGTGCGTCAGCCCGATTCTCTTCGCGCGGCCATCGGTCTCCGACCAATCGGTGATGCCGGCCACCGCGGCGGCAAGGGCGCCGAGGACGCCGACGCCGATCGCGCGGTCCGCGAATTTTCCCTGCTGGCCGCCGCCCGCCAGCTCGATCGCGTCGAAGATCGCGGCCAGCGTCCAAGCGCCGACCGGCAACGCGATCAGCGCGGGATGGAGCGGATGTCCGAGGGCGCTGCCG
>DATLBM010000365.1:0-4162 GCA_035526885.1 Thermoanaerobaculia bacterium
CAACCTGCCCCGTGCCTTCTCGCGAAACTCCAACGTCAGCCGAGACGCACCCGCAACCAGCAACACGGCAACCTGCCCCGTGCCTTCTCGCGAAATCCAAACGTCAGCCGAGACGCACCGGCAACCAGCAACACGCCAACCTGCCCCGTGCCTTCTCGCGAAACTCCAACGTCAGCCGAGACGCACCGGCAACCAGCAACACGGCAACACGCCAACCTGCCCCGTGCCTTCTCGCGAAAACCCTAACGTCAGCCGAGACGCACCGGCAACCAGCAACCGGCAACACGGCAACGTTATATCGGCAGCCAATACGAGAACTTCACCAGAAACACGTCCTGCGACGGAGCATTCGGGAGGGCTCCGAAATCGCGGCGCGGGCGGAAGTCGCCCATCGGCACCACTTCCGCGCGGTTCTCGTTCCACACGATGTACATCGCCGAGCCGGGACGGAACTCCCAGCGCATCACCGCGCTGCCGCGCACGCTGCGGAAGTTGAAGTCGCGATCGCCGGCATCGGCCGTGGCGACGAACTCGTTCGTGCGCGGACGCGCCAGGTACTTGAAGTCGTGATAGTGGCCGCTGGCCACGAACGGCTGCAGGTAGAGCTGGAACGAGAGGCGCGCGTTCATCGTCCACTCCGTGCGCACGCCCACGTCGAGCGTGTGCTGGTCGAGCGTGGCGAAGACGTAGCGGTTGCCGTATGTCTCCGTCGCCGCCGGATCGCCGATGGTGGTCACGTACTGCGCGCGCTCATCCAGGCCGCGGTACGTGGGACCGAGCGAGATGCGGATGGCCGGCGTGGGGCGATACGTCAGCGACGTGTACAGGTAGCTCGAGCTTCCGCCCAGTTCGTCCGTGACCATCTCCCCTTCCGCCGCCACCGAGAAGCGGCGCCGGCTGTCGCTCTCGGTGCCGCCGCCGATGTACTTGTAGCCGGGGTTCAGCATCAGCGGCCCGCCGCGCGTGAGCTGGTCGCTCATGCGATCCGGGTTGCCGCCGCCCCACATGTACACGCCCCAGTAATTCTTCAGTTGCACGTAGACGTTGCCCGCAACGCCGTTGGCGGTCATGTCGCCGTCGAAGTTCCAGTTCTGATACTTGCCCACCCACCAGCTGATCTCGCGCGTGTACTTCGTGGCGTCCGTGTTGAGGTAGTGCAGCACGGCGTGCGTGTTCACGGCGTCGGTGCGCGGAAGGTAGCCGATGTCGTTGAGCTCCAGGCCGGGCGAGAGCAGTTGCACCTGCACGTTCGGACGCCAGCGGCCGGTCTGCTTGGCGAGCATCGCGCGCGACATCCAGCCGGTCAGCGCGGTGCGCGTGGGGGCATACTCGACGTGCTCCGCGTCGGGGCGCTGGAAGTAACGCGCCGCGTTGCGCTGCGTCCGCGCGATCGACTCCTGCGATCCCTCGACCATCGAGCCGCCCGCGAGCCACTCCAGCACCCACGACTTGTTTTTGAAGCGCGTGTAGCCGTCGACGCCGCCGAAGTACGCGCTCTCGCGCAGCACTCCGTCCAGATCGCCGTCGAGCTTGCGGTTCACGGACGTGAACATGAAGCCCGCGCGCGAGTCCTTGCCGTACTCCTTCGTCGCTCGCGCGACGAGATAGTTCGTCATCGGCTCGACGGTCTGCGTCCCCACTTCGGCGCCGCGCGAGAACCATCCTTCTTCTTTGTCCGTGAGCGCGTCGAGGACGCCCACCGTCCAGCCCTTGCCGACTTTGCCCGTCACTTTGGCGGCGCCGAGGATCGTGGTCTCGGCGGGAGCGTCGGTGTAGTCGGCGCCGGAGATGAAGCCCTGCGGCGCGCGGCCGATGCGCCGCGAATAGAAGAACGTCGGCGACCAGGAGTTGAAGCCCCAGCGCGAGCTGGCCGGCCCATTGCCGAAGCGGAACACGCTCGCCCCCTCGGTGAAGAACGGCCGCTTCTCGTCGAACGACGTCTCGAACTGCGAGAGGTTCAAGACCGCGGGATCGACCTCCACCTGGCCGAAGTCGGGATTGATCGTGCCCGTCAACGTGAGCGTGGAGGTGATGCCGTACTTCATGTCCACGCCCGCGTCCATGCGATGCGCCGCCGGCTGCACGAACGGATTGCTGGCGCGGCTCTGCAGATCCGTGCGCGCCACGCCGTACGGCAGCACTTCGAAGGCGCGCTTCGGCTTCACGCCCTCGATGCCTTCCAGATCGCCGAAACGCGACACGAAGCCCGTCTCGGTCTTCGGCGTGTGCACCAGGCGCGAGCTCTCGCGCAGGCGCGAGTTCCAGCGGCTCACGTTCAGTCCCCACACGTGCACGTCTTTTGCGGGAAAGCGGAGCTGCGAGTACGGAATGCGCATCTCCGCCACCCAGCCCTTCTCGGTGATCTTCGCCGCCGAGTCCCACACCGCATCCCACGAGACGTCGTCGTAGATGTCGTTGTAGAGAATCATGTCCATCTGCACGTTGGACGCGTTGACGACGAAGGCCGCGCCGTTGGCGCGGTCATGCTGGGAGTCGATGCTGATGCGGATGTAGTCGCCGTTATTGAGGTCGCTGTCGCGGCGCGCCAGGAGCGGCGTGCCGCGCTGCTGGTCGTCCATCACCGCCGCGAAGTAGATGGCCTCGTCGGTGTACGCGACCTTGACGTGCGTCTGCTGCGTGGCCGGCTTGCCTTCGTTCGGCTCGCGCTGCGTGAAGCCGGTCAGCTCCGGCGCGGTCTGCCACACCGCATCCGAGAGGTCCGCGTCGACCACCGGCGCCTGCTGCGCGCGCACGGCGCGGAATACCGGCCGCTCCTGTGCATTCAGAATCAGTGGCAGGAAGAGCAGTAGAGCGAGGCGGCGCATATGATTCAATTCCTAGAGACGCGCGGCCGATGCCAAGGTTTGGCCGCCGACACACTTTGTTGCAAATGTAGGATGGGCTTCAGCCCGTCCACCGCCCGGACAGGCTGAAGCCTGTCCTACATCAAATGAAAGTATTCATCGGACAGATCAACTCCACCGTCGGCGCGCTCACCGCGAACGCCGGCCTCATTCGCAAGGCCTACGACGAAGGCGTCCGCGCCGGCGCGGACGTGGTCATGGTCCCCGAGCTCGCGGTGACGGGCTATCCGCCGCGCGACCTTCTCGACCGCCCGTACTTCATCGAGCGCGCCCTGGAAGTGCGCGACGCGCTCGCGGCCATGACCGGCGACACGACGCTCATCTTCGGCTGCCCCATCCGCAACGAGCACTGGTGCGGCAAGCCGCTGCACAACGCGGCCATCGTCGCGCGCAACGGGAAGATCCTGCTCGAACAGACGAAGGTGCTGCTCCCCACGTACGACGTCTTCGACGAGCTGCGCTACTTCGAGCCCGGACGCGAAGTGCACCTCGTCGAGATCGCAGGCAAGCGCGCCGGCGTGACGATCTGCGAGGACTTCTGGTTCGACGACGAAGTCTTCGGCAAGAAGCTCTATTGCGGCAATCCCGTCGACGATCTCGCGCGCCAGGGCGCGGAAGTGCTGCTCAACATCTCGGCCTCGCCGTTCAACGCCGGCAAGCGGCGCGCGCGATGGGAGATCTTCTCCGACATCGCCAGGCGCTACGACGTTCCGCTCGTGTACGTGAACCAGATCGGCGGCAACGACGAGCTGCTCTTCGACGGCTCGTCGATCGTGTTCGATCGCACGGGCCAGACGATCTTCTGTGCACCGGCGTTCGAGGAGCACAACACACTCGTCCACCTCACCGGCTCGCCCTGCGAATCGATCCTCTCCCTCGGAGAAGAAGAAGAGATCGGCCGCGGCCTGATCCTCGGTCTGCGCGACTACATTCGCAAATGCGGATTCAAGGACGTAGTCATCGGACTCTCCGGCGGAATCGACTCCGCGCTCACCGCGGCCATTGCCGCCGAGGCGCTCGGTTCCGATCGCGTGACGGGCATTGCCATGCCGTCGCAGTTTTCCTCGCAACACTCCATCGAGGATGTGCGCGCACTCGCTTCGAACCTGGGCATCTCATTTCATCTCGTGCCCATCTCTCCGATCTACGCGCCGTACGAGACCGCGATCGATGCGCTCTTCGGCGAGCACGAATTCGACACGACGAACGAGAACGTGCAGGCGCGCATCCGCGGCAACATCCTCATGGCCTTCTCGAACCGCAACGGCGCGATGGTGCTGTCGACGGGCAACAAGTCC
>DATLBM010000366.1:0-8708 GCA_035526885.1 Thermoanaerobaculia bacterium
GGAGAGCGCAATCGCTTCGTCGGACAGTGCTCCATCGGCACCGAGCCGCAGGACCTGAAGTACAAGGGCGAGCGGACGGAGCTGCGCATCGGCAACGACAACGTCTTCCGCGAGTTCGTCACCCTTAACCGCGGCACCACCGGCGGCGGCGGCGTGACGTCGATCGGCTCGCACAACTTCTTCATGGCCTACTCGCACGTGGCACACGACTGCCACATCGGCTCGAACACCATCTTCGCCAACAACGCCACGCTGGCCGGCCACGTCGAGATCGGCGACTTCGCCACCGTCGGCGCGTTCTCGGCCGTCCACCAGTTCTGCCGCGTCGGCGAGCACGCCTTCATCGGCGGCGGCACCATCGCCACGCAAGACGTCCTGCCGTTCGTGAAGACGGTCGGCAATCGTCCCGCGTCGACCTACGGCGTGAACAACATCGGCCTGGAGCGCAAAGGCTTCGACAAGGACACGATCGAGGCGCTGCAGCGCGCGTATCGCAT
This sequence comes from Thermoanaerobaculia bacterium, assembly GCA_035526885.1. Classification (GTDB taxonomy): domain Bacteria; phylum Acidobacteriota; class Thermoanaerobaculia; order Gp7-AA8; family Gp7-AA8; genus QHVT01. The sequence continues at coordinate 498 of DATLBM010000366.1, forward strand.
CCTCACGCGCTCCAAGCTCCTGCTCGCCGACGCGCTGGCGAAGATCGAAGCGGACCTCGGCTTTCACTCGGAAGTGAGCTACTTCGTCGAGTTCGTACGCGGCTCGAAGCGCGGAGTGATTCGATGACCACGCGCGCCGGCGTCGTCGGCACCGGCTACCTCGGCCGCCTGCACGCGCGCATCCTCACGGAGATCCCCGAGGCCACGATGGTGGGCTTCGTGGAGACGAACGACGCCGTCGCCGCCGACATCGCCTCGACGCTGAACATCAAGCGCTACCCGAGCGTCGCGGCGCTGATCGAGGACGTCGAGTGCGCGGTCATCGCCACGCCGACCACGTCGCATCACGAAGTGGCGAAGCAGTTTCTCGAAGCGGGACGCGACGTCCTCATCGAGAAGCCGATGACTGCCACGTCCGAGGAGGCGCGCGAGCTGATTGCGCTGGCGCGGGCGAAGCAGCGCATCATTCAGATCGGCCACGTCGAGCGCTACAACCCCGCCATCACCGCCGTGGCGGAGATCGTGAGCAGCTCGCGCTACTTCGAGGCCGAGCGACTGGGTGTGTTCGTGCCGCGCTCGCTCGACGTCGACGTGCTGCTCGACCTCATGATTCACGATCTCAATCTCGTGCAGTCGCTGCTGCGGCAGAAAGTCGTGGACATCCGCGCGGTCGGCGTGCCCGTCCTCACCGACAAAGTGGACATCACCAACGTGCGCCTGGAGCTGGAGAACGGCGCGGTGGCGAATCTCACCGCCAGCCGCGTCTCCGCGGAGCGCGTCCGCAAGCAACGCTTCTTCGGCGGCGACTTCTACATCTCCGTCGACACGAAGGAACAGGAAGTGAAGGGCTATCGCCTGCTCGAGGAAAACGGACAACGCGTGCTGCGGCCGCTCGAGCTGAGGGTGGAGAAGAAGGAGCCGCTGCGCGCGGAGAACGAGGCCTTTCTGCAATGCGTGCGCGATCGCACGCGGCCCATCGTGTCGGGCGAAGACGGCATGGCCGCGGTGGAGCTCGCGGTGCGCGTGCGCGAGGCCATCGAGCAGGGCATGCGGAGATATCACGCGTGAGCCTGCGGCTCACGCGGTTGCTGGTGGCCGTGTTGCTGGTTCGATGAACGTTCAGTCGAGCGATGCGGCACCCTGGGAACCAGCAACCAGCAACACGGCAACACGAGAGGAAACGATGAACGCACAAGTCGGAATCATCGGCGGCTCGGGTCTCTACGAAATGCAGGGCCTGAGCGTGCTGGAAGAGCGCACGATCGAAACGCCGTTCGGCGCGCCGTCGGATCCGTATGTCCTCGGCGAAGTGGACGGCGTGCGCGTCGCGTTCCTGTCGCGGCACGGACGCGGACATCGCTTCACGCCGTCCGAGGTGAACTACCGGGCCAACATCTACGGATTCAAGCTCCTCGGCGCGCACACGATTCTCTCCGCCAGCGCGGTCGGCTCGATGAAAGAGGACTATGCCCCGACCGACATCGTCTTCCCGCACCAGTTCATCGACCGCACGCGACATCGCGCCGACACGTTCTTCGGCAACGGCGTCGTCGGACACGTGCCGTTCGCGGATCCGATCTGCGCGAGCGTGTCGTTTCTGATGGCGGAGGCGGGGCGCACCGCCGGCGCGCGCGTGCACATCGGCGGCACGTACGTGTGCATGGAAGGTCCGCAGTTTTCGACGCGCGCGGAGTCCAACCTGTATCGCTCGTGGGGCGCGGACGTCATCGGCATGACCAATCTGACCGAGGCCAGGCTCGCGCGCGAGGCGGAGATCTGCTACGCGACGATGGCCCTGGTCACGGACTACGACTGCTGGCACCCGGAGCATGACGACGTGAGCATCGACCAGATCCTCGAGTACCTCCGCCAGAACTCGGCGATGGCGCAGACGATTCTGCGCACGTCGATCGCGGGCGCTGCCAATCGCAAGCGCGATTGCGCCTGCGCGAACGCGCTGCAGTTCGCGATTCTCACGGATCGCGCGGCCATTCCGGCGCAGGCCAAACAAAATCTCGCGGCCATCCTGGCCAAATACCTATAATCCGCCCCTCTCATGCCGATCCTCGTCGTTGGAAGTGTTGCTTTCGATGCCCTGCAGACGCCGTTCGGGAAGGTCGACCGCTGTATCGGCGGCTCGGCCACGTACTTTTCCGTGGCCGCGTCGTTCTTCACCGAAGTCGATCTCGTCGCGGTCGTCGGCGACGACTTCACGGACGAAGACGCGTCGGTCTTCGAGGGACGCAAGATCAATACAGAAGGTCTGCAGCGCGTGCCGGGCGAGAAGACGTTTTTCTGGAGCGGCGAGTACGGCTACGACCTCAACGTCGCCAAAACGCGCGACACGCAACTGAACGTCTTCGCCAACTTCACGCCGCGCCTCGACGAGCGCCAGAAGAAAGCGGACGTGCTCTTCCTGGCCAACATCCAGCCCGAGCTGCAGTACGACGTGCTGCATCAGGCGCAGCCGCGCCCGCGACTGGTGGCGCTGGACACGATGAACCTCTGGATCTCGATCAAGCGCGAGGCGCTGGAGCGCGTCATCCGCGAGGTCGACCTGGTGATCATCAATGAAGCCGAAGTGCGGCAGTTCACGAACGAGGCGAACCTGGTCAAAGCCTGCCGCCAGATCCTCGACCTCGGACCGCAGACGCTGGTGGTCAAGCGCGGCGAGTACGGCGTGCTGATGATCACCAGGACGGCCATCTTCGCCGCGCCGGCGTATCCGCTGGAGAACGTCTTCGATCCCACCGGCGCGGGCGACACGTTCGCGGGAGGCTTCCTCGGCTACCTCGCGTCGCGTCCCGAAGTGAGCGAGCGCGAGCTGCGCCGCGCGATCATCTTCGGCAGCGTGCTGGCGTCGTTCACCGTCGAGAAGTTCTCGCTGGACCGCCTGCGCGAAATCTCAGTGCGCGACGTTCACGAGCGGTACTCGGATTTCCGGGCGCTGACGCACTTCGACGACTTTGAATAGGACTCACAGGACCTATACGACCTATAGGTCTTAGTGAACGATTTCTCCGCCAACGACGGTGTGGCGCACTTTCGCTTTGTAGAGCTCCGTGGCCGGCATCGTGAAAAAGTCTCCTTCGACGATCGTAAAGTCGGCCAGCTTGCCGATCTCGATCGTGCCGCGCGATTTCTCCTCGAACGCGGCGTAGGCGGCATCGGCGGTGAAACCGCGAAGGGCCTCGGCGAGGGTGAGCCGCTGCGTCGGATACCAGCCACCCGCCGGCTTCCCTTCCTGATCCTGACGCGTGACCGCGGCGTAGATGCCGAAAAATGGATTCACATCCTCGACGGGGAAATCGGATCCCAGCGCGAGACGGCCGTGAGCGTCGAGCACCGTGCGCCACGCGTACGCGCCCTTCACGCGCTCCGGCCCCAGTCGCGCCTCGGCCCAGTACATGTCCGACGTCGCATGCGTGGGCTGCATCGACGCGATGATGCCGTGCGCGATCAGCTTCGGCACGTCTAAAGGCGCGATGACCTGCAGATGCTCGACGCGAAAGCGATCGCCCGCGCCGACGCCGGCGCGCGCGTACGAGTCGATGACGTTTCGCACGCCGCGATCGCCGATCGCGTGCGTGTTCACCTGGAATCCCGCCGCGCGTCCGCGGCGCGCCACGTCTTCGATGTGCTCGGGCTTCGCGATCATGAGCCCCGAGTTCGTCGGATCGTCGGTGTACGGCTCGAGCAGCGCCGCGCCGCGGCTGCCCAGCGCGCCGTCGGCGTAGAGCTTCACCGCGCGCACCGTGAGGCGTCCGCCGTATTCGGTCAGCGGTCCCTGCGCGAACCACGTGCGCAGCAGTTCGTCGTTGTCGCCGAGCATCGCGTAGACGCGAATCGGGAAGCGCTTCTCGTCGATCAATTCTTTGACGGCGGCGATGGTCGCGGCGTCGATGCCGGCGTCGTGCATCTCCGTGAGTCCGTGCGCCGCGATGTCCTGCGCCGCCGCGAGGACGCGTGACTTCCGCTGCGCCGCGCTCGGCGCGGGGATGTGATCCTCGACGAGATCCATGGCCGCGTCGACGAACGTGCCGGCGGGATTGCCGCTCGCGTCACGAATCACGCGTCCGCCTTCGGGATCCTGCGAGGCGGCGGTCACGTTCGCGGCACGCAAGGCTGCTGTATTCACGACGGCCGCGTGTCCGTCGATGCGGCGCAGGAAGACGGGATGATCGGCCACCACCGCGTCGATCATTGCCGCGGTCGGGAACTCCTTCACGTCCCAGTCGTTCTGATCCCAGCCGCGGCCGATCACCCAGTCGCCTTTCGGCGTCGACGCGGCCCGCTCTTTCACGCGCTGCAGCACTTCGTCGAACGACTTCGTGTTCACGAGACTGACGACGTCGAGGGAAAGGCCGAGGCCGTAGAGATGGCCGTGAGCGTCGGTGAGGCCGGGGAGGATCGTGGCGCCGGACGCATCGACGATCTTCGCGTTCGGATGCGCGGCGCGCAGATCGGACGCCAGCCCGATCTGGCGGATGACGCCGGCGGTGGTGTAAATCGCGAAATCGTGTCGCGGCGTCTGTTCGGCGCCGGCCGCGACCGTGCCGCCGAGGAAAAGAGTGCCGGAGTCAGGCATGGGTACGCTTTCCGTTGGCCGCTGAGCTCGCGCGCAGGCGAACAGGGCGGTGAAGAGTAACGCAACAACAATTCGCATATGCGGAATGCTACACGCCGCGCCGCAGTTCCGTGATTGCCTCATGAAAACCGGAACTGTGATGTTGGTCACGCTGCTCCTTGCAGCGACGGCCGGCGCGAGCGAGCGCCGCTTCACCGCGTCGTCGGTTCCGAGCGCGCGCCTGAAGTCCGGCAAAGTGGTGATCACGAACGACAGCAGGTCGATCACCGCGTACCGCTTCTTCGGCAACATCCGCGAGGCGCTGGTGACGCTGCGCAGCCATCGCGTCCTGGGGACGCGCTTTGCCGCGGCGTACGACTCGCGCGCCGCCGCGCAGGTGCCCAGGGACCTCGATGCCGCGATTCACGATGCCGCGCGCGAGCACGGCGTGGATCCGCGACTGGTGGCCGCCGTCGCGCGGCGCGAGTCGGCGTTCAACGCGAACGCGGTGTCGCACGCCGGCGCCTGCGGCATCATGCAGCTCATGCCCGCCACCGCGCAGTACCTCGGCGTGCACAACGTCTTCGACCCGCGCGAGAACATCTTCGGCGGCGCGCGCTACCTGCGCACGCTGCTGGACACGTTCAACGGCGACATCGATCTCACGCTGGCCGCGTACAACGCGGGTCCCGGCGCGGAGGAGAAGCATCACGGCGTGCCGCCGTACAGCGAGACGAAGGCGTATGTCGCGGCGGTGCGGAAGACGTACGAAGCGTCGCTGCGCTGACGGCTACTGCGAGTACCACTCCGCCACTGCGGTCACCACTCCGTCGTGCACGAACACGCTGGTGTGCCGCGCGCATCCTTCGCTGACGCGGCAGATGTAAAAGTACTCCGTCTCGCCGAGCTTCTTCAGTGCGGGATCGGGCGCGGCGGCCGCATCGGGGCGTCCCATCTTCTCGATGACTTCCAGCGATTTCTGGCCGATCTCCACGCCCCGCCGCGCGCGCACATCCATGAACGCCACATCCTCGGGACGCCTGCACGGCACCATGCCCGTGACCACCACGCGCCACGGCTTCTGATCCTTCTTCTCGATGTCGATCAGCAGATAGCGGTCCGCGGCGATGCGATAGCAGCCTTCTTTCTTCAGCCCCGGAAACGTCTTCTGCAGCGACGACAGCGGCTGCTCCATCAACTGGTCGATGTACACCGGATCGGCAGCGAGAGCGCCGCCCGACAGCAGCAACCACGCGACGGCGATCAAGGTCTTCATCCTTCGCCCCATTTCAGCTTGTTGCGCAGAACGTCGAAGTAATTCTTTTCGGGTGACTGGACTAAGAGTACCCGTTCCGGCGCCTTTCGTACGCAAACCCGATCGCGGTCGCTGATCTCGAAGCCTTCCTGGCCGTCCAGCGTGATGTAGATGTCGCGGGCGTCGGGCGTGAGCAGCCCGATCTCGATGTCCAACTCGTCGGGGAGCACGAGCGGGCGATTGGTGAGCATGTGCGGGCAGATGGGAGTGATCACCATCGCGCCCATCGTGGGATAGATGATCGGCCCGCCCGCGGAGAGGTTGTACGCGGTGGAGCCCGTGGGCGTGGCCACGATCAATCCATCGCCGCGGAAGGTGGAGACGAACAATCCCGCCACGCTCACACGCATCTCGATGACGCGCGCCACCGCGCTCTTGTTGATGGCCACGTCGTTGAGCACGTGGTACTGCTTCGAGGAATCGCGATCGGGGCCGCTCACGCTCACGGTGAATCGCACGCGCGGCTCGACGAAATACTGGCCGTCCAGCACGCGCTCGAGGACGGCCGGAAACTCCTCGACGCGAATCTCGGTGAGAAAGCCGAGGGTGCCCATGTTGACGCCGAGGATGGGGACGGGCTCGGGAGCGTGACGGGCCACGGAGAGCAGAGTGCCGTCGCCGCCGAAGGTGATCAGCAGATCGGAGTGGTGTCCGAGCTCCGCCTTCGACTTGGTTTCGAACCGACCTTTGAGCAGCGGCGCCGTGTCTTCGTCGAAGATCACCTTGCGGCCGCCGGCGATCAACTCGTTCGCGATCTGTTCCGCGTACGCCAGGGCAGGAGGAGCGGTGACTTTCGCGGCGATTCCGATCGTTCGCATGCGCCGCGCAGTCTACGCCGTTACCCGGCGCACGTCCTCGCGCTCGACGACGATCCGCTCGCCCGCGCGCTCGGGTCCGACGAAGAGAATCGGATGCAGCACCTTCTCGAGAATGGCCCGCAACGCCCGCGCGCCCAGCTTCTGCTCCAGCGCCGCCTCGGCAATCGCAAACAGCGCATCGCGGCTGAACTCGAGCTGGATCTGATCGAGCGCACACAGCCTCTGGTACTCGGGAATCATCGCTTCGCGCGGCTCGGTGAGGATGGCCACGAGATCGGCGGGCGTGAGCTCCTGCAACTCGACGCGCACGGGCAGACGTCCCAGCAGCTCGGGCAGGAATCCGTACTTCACCAGATCCTCCGAGCTCACTCCGCGCCGCGCGGGCTCGGGCGCGTCGAAGAATCCGACGCTGCGGCCGTCGGTGTGCTCCTCCATGTCGGAAAACGAGCCGGCGCAGATGAAGAGGATGTTGGAGATGTCGATCTCGACGTAGTCGTACTTGTTCCAGTGCGCGGTGACGTTCTGCGGGACGAAGAGCTTCTCGCCCTCCAGGATCTTGAGCAGCGACTGCTGCACGCCCTCGCCGCCGATGTCGCGCTGGCCGGTGCCGGTGCGCGCACCGCCGCCGCGCCGGGCGATCTTGTCGATCTCGTCGATGAAGACGATGCCGTTTTCCGCGGCGTCGACGTTCTGACTGGTCGCGTGCAGCAATCGGCCGATGGCCACTTCGACGTCTTCGCCGTAGTACCCGGCCTCGGTGAACGCGGTGGCGTCGTTGTACGCGAACGGCACGTCGAGAATGCGCGCCAGCGTGCGCGCGAGATAGGTCTTGCCGCTGCCGGACGGCCCGATCATCAGGATGTTCGACTTGCGGATGGAAACCTCGCCGCCGAACTTCAGATACTCGATGCGCTTGAGATGGTTGTACGCGGCGATGGCCAGCACTTCTTTGGCGTGGCGCTGCCCGACGACGTACTGATCGAGCTGCTCGAAGATGCGACGCGGGGTGACGTGGAGGAAGCGATAGATCTCACGCTTTTCCTTCATGTGGGCGTCTGCACGGCAGTGTAGCGCAAGAATTCTCTGTTCCCGCCGCGCTCACGCAAAAGATTTCGAAATTATCGACTTTACAAACCCACGCTGCGCTAAATGCAAACTGTGCAGAATCATGCACTTAAGCGGAGAGAGGGGGACGATGGATCGCGCTAGTTGCGCGGGTCCTCAAGACGCCGCCTCGGGCTATACTTTTCGCCCATGACGACGATTCAGCCGATCCGGCATCACCTGTTGATTCTTGCTGGCAAAGTGGTGCGCGGCGAACCTCTCACTGAGCATGAGACGAGCCGACGTCGCAGGAGGGTAGGGAAACGCGCCTAGCGCGGCCCTCCCTTTTAGTAGCAGGAAGGAGGTATGGACCCGTTCGTGAGTTCGTGTGTAGAATGCGCAGCTCTCCGTGGCTAAGCGAACTCGCTCATCAAAGCAAGACCCGTCGCCGGAAGAACTCGTACGCG
>DATLBM010000367.1:0-3746 GCA_035526885.1 Thermoanaerobaculia bacterium
GGCCATGTTCCTCCACGGCGACGGCACGCCCGGCGGCACGCTCCTGCACATGGCCGTGAACCTCTTCTCGCTGTTTCAGCTGGGAAGCCTCTACGAGATCATGTTCGGCACGCGGCGGCTGACGCTGGTCTACTTCGTGACCGGCATCGCGGCGTCGTTCACGAGCTTCATGCGCCTGCCGCCGTTTCATTCGTCGGTAGGAGCCAGCGGCGCGATCTTCGGCGTGATGGGCGCGTTCATCTTCTCGGTGTGGCGCTCGCCGGTGTGGCGGCATGACCGTTCCGCGCGAGGCATCGTCAAGCAGTGCATCTTCTGGATGTTCGCGAACATCCTCATCGCCTCGCAGTTCCCGCAGATCGACAACGCCGCGCACATCGGCGGCCTCGTCTCAGGAATGCTCCTCGGCGCGATCCTGCCCCACGCCGCGCCGCCCCCTCCCCCGCCCGCGCAGGTGGTGATCGACGTGGCCCCTCACGAGGAGTGAGGCCTTGCTGTCATCCTGAGCCGCCGCAGCGAAGCGGAGGACGGTCGAAGGACCTTCCCCGCTCCGTGGCACGGTAGAAGGTCCTTCGACTGCGCTGCGCTCCGCTCAGGATGACACTTGACGGCCCGTGTCGGGTAGGGGGTCCCTCGACTCCGCTCCGCTCCGCTCGGGATGACACCTCGCACCGTATACTTCTCCCGATTGCAAACTGACTTCGAGCAGCGCATCGGCCACACGTTTCAGAAGCCCGAGCTGCTGCGCCGCGCGCTGACGCACAAGTCGTATTCGCATGAGTCGAAGGACGACGGCGCGCGCCACAACGAGACCTTCGAGTTCCTCGGCGACTCCGTGCTCGGCTTCATCATCGGCGACGTGCTCTTCCATCATTTCCCGCAGCTCGATGAAGGCGCGCTTTCGAAGATGAAGGCGTTCCTCGTCAGCGCGCCCAGCCTGGCCGCGAAAGCCCGCCACTACGGCATGGGCGACGTCATCCTCCTCGGCGTCGGCGAAGAAAAGACCGGCGGACGCAGGAAAGACTCGCTGCTGGCCAATCTCTTCGAGGCCGTCATCGCCGCGATCTACCTCGACGGCGGCGTCGATGCCGCGCGCGAGCTGATCGTGCGCTCGTTCCAGGAAGACATCGGGAAGATCGATCAGCAGGATCTCCTCTTCCGCGACTTCAAGACCGCGCTGCAGGAAGTGGCGCAGGGCAATGGGCTGCCACTGCCGGAGTACAACGTCGTCGATGAAGTGGGTCCCGATCACGGCAAGACCTTCATCGTGGAAGTGAAGATCGGAAGCCTGGTCACGCGCGGCGAGGGATCGTCGAAGAAAGAAGCGCAGCAGCAGGCGGCGAAAACGGCGCTGCAGGAGTTCACGGCGAAATGAGGCGGGGCCTCCTCATCGTCCTCCTTCTCGTCACCACCGCCCACGCCGAACGCACCGACCTCGATCGCATCCGCGCCGACATCGATCGCCTCAAGAGCCGCCTGGAAGACGTGCGCCGCCAGACGCAGTCCGCCGCGCGCGAGCTGGAGGAAGTCGATCTGGAGCTGGGCATCCGCACGCACGAGCTGGAGCTCGCGAGCGCGGCGGAGGAGAAGCTGGCCGGCGAGCAGCAGCAGATCGAAACGCAGATCGCCGCTCTCGTGCCGCGCATCGCGCAGCAGAAAGCCGATCTGCGCAAGCGCCTGGTCGCGCTCTATCGCCTCGGCGGACTTAGTTACGTGCGCATGTTCCTCGCGCTCGACGACGACAAGAATCCCATCGAGGCGATGTCGATGCTCAGCTATCTCGTCACGCGCGACTCGCGACTCGTGACGCGATTCCAGACCGCACGACAGCAGCTCGCGGCGCGGCAGCAACAGCTCGCCGATCGCCAGTTGCGGCTGCGCCAGACGCGGCTCGTCGTCGAGCAGCGCAGGCAGGCGGTCGTGCTCGCACGAGAGCAGCAGCAGCGCGTGCTGGCCAAGCTCAGGACCGTGGAGACGGGGACGCAGTCGCAGCTCGCCGCGCTGGAAGAAAAAGCGCGGCGACTGCAGCGCCTGGTCGACGTCCTGTCACAACAGAAGCGCGGGATCGCCGCGTCGCTGGACATCCGCAGCGTGCAGGGCGCGCTGGAGTGGCCGGTCAAAGGGAAGGTCTTCGAGGACTTCGGGCGGCAGCGTAACCCGAAGTTTGCAACCTACACCGTCAACAACGGCCTCAAAATCGACGCCGCTGCGGGCGCGCCGGTGCGCGCCGTCTTCCAGGGAACAGTTCTTTTTTCACAGTGGTTCAAAGGCTATGGAAATCTGATCATTCTCGATCACGGCAACCGCGTCTTCTCGTTGTATGGAAACCTCAAGGCTCCGGCGGTGGCGGTCGGCGATCACATCGCCACCGGCCAGCCGATTGCAGGAGTGGGCGAGAGCGAGGAGACGGGCTCAGGCCATCTGTACTTCGAGATTCGCACGAACAATCAGCCCGAGGATCCGCGTAAGTGGCTTCGATGATGAATAAAAAACGAATTGTCTTTCTCTCCGTCTCCGTGGCCCTGATGGTCACGCTCCTGGCCGGCGCGCTGTTCGGCCAGTCCGCGCAGAAGTCGAACGTCTACCGCTACCTGAGCATCTTCTCCGAGGTGTTCGATCTGGTGCGGACGAACTACGTCGAGCCGGTGTCGAACGATGCGCTGATCGAAGGCGCGTTCAGCGGCGTCACCGACGCCGTCGACGAGTTCAGTTACTACGTGCCGCCTTCGCAGATGAGCGCGTACAAAGGCTTCCAGGAAGTCGAGGACAACGGCCTCGGCCTCATCGTCACGAAGCGTTTCGGCTACGCGTTCGTCATCGCGCCCGTGGCGGGCTCGCCGGCGGAGAAGGCCGGCATCGAGCGCGGCGACTTCATCGAACAGGTGGACGGCCAGTCCACGTCCAAGCTCGCGGTGTGGCAGATCCGCAATCTGCTCAATCGCAGCAAGCCCGTGACGCTGCTCGTGCTGCGCGGCGGACAGACCAAGCGCGAGACGATCACCATCAAGCCCGCGACCTTCCATCCCGTGGCCGCGAAGAACGAGACCATGCAGGGCGTGGCCTACATCAAGATCCCGTACTTCGAGGCGGGCAGCGCGAACCAGTTCCGCAGCGCGCTCGAAGACGTCCGCAAGCGGAACATCCGCAAGCTGATCGTCGACCTGCGCGGCAACGCCGGCGGCTCGGTCGACGAAGCGATCACCGCGGCCGACGATCTCCTGACCAGCGGCGTCATCACCGCGCTGGAAGGCCGCAAGGTCGAAACCAGGCGCTGGCAGGCCGACCGCAACACCGCGTACGACGGCGAGATCCAGGTGCTCACCGATCCCTCCACCGCCGGCGGCGCGGAGATCTTCGCCGCCGCCATCCACGGCAACAACCGCGGCAAGGTCGTCGGCCTGACGACGTACGGCAAAGCGATCGTGCAGAAGTTCATCCCGCTGCCTTCGGGCGGCGGCGTGCAGATGACCATCGCGCACTACACGACGCCCGACCTCAAGGCCATCGGCGAGGCCGGCATCAAGCCGGACGTGCTGGTCGATTTGTCGGCGCAGTCGATCCGCGATCCGAACGACAAGAGCGCGAAGCGGAGCGAAGAGGACCTGATCCTCGAAAAAGCGCTCGAGCTTTACGGCGTCAATCCGCGCGCGGAGGCCAGGAAGGCCGCATAATTGAGTCGCTTGCGCGGCTCGTTCAAATCCATCGCCATTCTCGCGGCCATCCCCATCGCGGGGCTGGCCGCTTTCTTT
>DATLBM010000368.1:0-23327 GCA_035526885.1 Thermoanaerobaculia bacterium
CGCCGACCGCGCAGTCATGGCCGGGTTGATGATGATGGAGCGCATCGACGAGTGGAATCAGCAGCGCGAGGGCGAGGGACTGCCGCCCGTGCGCATCCGCGTGGGCATCAACAGCGGACCGGCGGTGGTCGGCAACGTCGGCACGGAGAAGCGCGTCGACTACACGGTCCTGGGCAGCTCGGTGAACATCGCCTCGCGTTTGGAAAGCGGCGTGGCGAAACCGGGGCAGCTGGTCATCTCGCAGAACACGCTGGACCGCGTGATCGGCAGCTTCGAGATGGAGCCGCTGGGCGAGTTCGCGCTCAAGGGCCTGCAACAGAAGATGCCGGTCTACCGGATCAAGCAGCCGCCGGCGGCGAAGAAGTCGACGACGAGCGGAACGTTCATCGCGCAGCCGACCTAGGACGCAGAGGTCCCAGGAACTTCTGGCACGCTTCCTTCGTTACCTCTCCGGACATGCGCTCGCTTCTTCGCACCGTGCTTCAACCGCTGGCCGTGGCCGTAGCCCTGGCGGGAGTGGCGCGCGCGGCGGTGCACATCTACTCCATCCCCTCGCGATCGATGGCGCCGACGCTCGAGGCCGGCGATCAGATCGTGGTCACGCGCTATCTGCGATCGGAGCCCGAACGCGGCGACGTCATCGTGTTCCGCTCGCTGCGCAGTCCCGACGAGCTGATGGTCAAACGCGTCATCGCGTTGCCGGGCGATCTCATCGACAGCCGCCTCGGCCGGGTGCGCATCGGCGGCCACACGATGCCCGAGCCGTACGTGATGCGCGCCGCCGCGACGGGCGCCATCGAATCGCAGATCGTCCCCGCCGACCGCTACTTCGTCCTCGGTGACAACCGCGACGACTCGATCGACAGCCGCTCCTGGGGCTACGTCCCGCGCGCGAACGTGATCGGCCGCGCGCGCCTGATCCTCTGGTCGTCCGACACCCTTCAGGCAGGACTGGCCTCCGCACGTCCGTCCCAGCCGCTTGCCGCACGTCCGCCCAGCCGGACTCGTCTCTTCAAATGGATCGAGTGACCTGCTAATCTCCCCGCAGTTCGGGAGGGTCACATGGCGCGAAATCGACGGGAGCGCGGTGAAGGTCAATTCGGGTGTCTGGTCGGTCTGGTTCTGCTCCTCATCGCGGGACTGATCGCCTACCGCCTCATCCCCGTGAAAGTGCGCGCCGCGGAGCTGCGCGACACCGTCATCGACGAGTCGAAGTCCGCCGGCCAGCACAACGACAAGCAGATCAAGGACTCGATCCTCTGGAAGGCCAAGCAGCTGGAGCTGCCGGTCAACGAACAGGACGTCATCGTCAAGCGCTCGCAGAGCTACATCAAGGTCGACGTGAAGTACACCGTGCCCGTGCAGTTCCCGGGCTACACGTACAACTGGAACTTCGAGCACAGTTACGAGAACCCGGTGTTCTGATGAGCGTAAAAATCACCATTCGCAACAACGGTCCGTACGTCGTGGAAGGCGATTTCACGCTCGTCGATGCCGAAGGCAACGAGGTCCCGCTGACCAAACGCGCGCTGTGCCGGTGCGGCGGCTCGACGATGAAGCCGTTCTGCGACGGCACGCACTCGAAGATCGGCTTTCAGGGCGCGAACGCCGCGGTCGGGAAAGACGACTGCCAGTCCTGAAGATCCGCGTCGTCGAGCTCGAAAACCACCGACTCCCACCCGGTGCGCTCCCCGCCCGCGTCGCGGCGCTGCGTCTCAACCAGTCCCTCGATCACGAATGCCGGCCATGTATCTTCGTTCATGACCGGACGTGCTGTTCATGCCACGTTCCGGCCCGCCGCAGAGAGAGATCGGCGGAAAGGGCGTCAAAATCTTTTGCGGGGACTAGCCCGCGGCGACGGCGCGAGCGGCGTCCTGCGCGTCTTCCCACTCCTCTTCGTCCGAGGTGAAGAAGCACGCGCGCGTTTTCTTGTACTCCTTCGTGGGGAAGAGGGCCTGTTTCTGCGTGAGCTGCGTGTCGGCGGCGAGGTCGTTGATCACGGACTCGCATTCATCGACCGAGCGCGCGTGCACGGTCGTGTAGACGTTGTACGGCCAGTCGTCGAACGTCGGACGGAGGTAGCAGTGCGACACGGCGCGATGCTGCGCCAGCCGCGCCGCGTAGTCGTCGACCGCGTCCTGCGGCACGACCCACACACCCATCGCGCTGGCCACGAATCCCGATTTGCGCTGCGCCACGCTCGCCGAGATGCGGCGGATCTGTCCCCGCTTCTGCAGCGCGCGCGCGGCGGTCAGGAGCTCGTCCGCGCCGAGGTTGGCGTTCCGCGCGAGCACGTCGAAGGGACGCGGCTGGAGCGGGAGATCCTGCTGCAGCAGACGCACGGCTTCGATCTCCGCCGGCGTGAGCGGCGTGTAGTCGGCGTGCGCGACGTCGTGCGTCTCGTTCTCGCCGCTGGAGGTCTTGTACAGCTTCAGCGTGGGCAGCGCGCGCACGGCCTCGCAGTCCGCGGCGCGGCCGAGGAGGTCGATGGTCTGGTCGAGGCCGAGCTTGGACTGCGGCGAGACGAAGAGCGTGAACCAGAGATTGAGATCGTTGTTGCGGCGGTAGTTTTTCGTGACGCCGGGATGCGCGTTGATCACGTTCGCCGCGTCGTCGATGCGCGACGGCGTAACGCGCCCGGCCACGAGGCACGAACGATAGCCGAGCGCGCGCGCATCGAACTGCGCGGCCACGTGCCGCACGATTCCGTCGCGCTGCAGACGGTCGGTGCGTTTGATCACTTCCTTCTCGGACATGTCCAGCTGCTGTCCGAGCACGGCGTACGGCGTGGAAACGAGCGGAATCTCACTCTGCAGAGCACCCAGCAGCTCCCGATCCCGTTGATCCATTTCCTGCATTTCACCCTCGGTGTCGCGAAGATTCCGTTGGGGCGTGAAGAGCGTCAATTGTAGCGAAGTTTCGGGAACGCCAAGCCGTCGATATTCTCGTTTTGCGCGATGTGCTCACGATGTTGTGCAGCTTGCGTCACCGCCTCGCTGCGATCCACTCCGGCGTAGCCCCCGGGCACGCGCGCGAGCTTCTCCAGCGCCGCGTCGAACAGCCGCACGCCGCCCGAAAACGTGCCGCGCTGCACGTGGTGATACGCGGCCGCGAGCTGGATCAGACCCTGAAGAAAAATCTTCTCGTCTCCTTCGGCCGCGAGCCAGTCGCGCTCCCACGCTTCATGCGCGTGCCAGAACTTCCGGTCGTTGAAGAGGGAGATGCCTTCGGCGAGCGATGAACGATGACGGGAGCCGGAATCCGGTTCATCGCTCATCGTTCATCACTCATCGCTCGCCGTCAGTCGTCCGCGCGCGTTCCTTTCCGCAGCACGCCGCAGATCGCGCCCGTGAAGTCCATCGTCGATCCCGTGCCGCCGATGTCGCCCGTGCGGTTTTCCGGACCCATGCCCAGCACCTTCGTGATCGCGTCCTGAATGCGTGTGGCCGGACCCATCTCGCCGATGTGCTGCAGCATCAGCACGGCCGACTGCAGGAGCGCCAGCGGATTGGCCTTGTTCTGTCCGGCGATGTCCGGCGCGCTCCCGTGCACCGCCTCGAACACGGCACCGGCCTCGCCGATGTTCGCGCCGGCCACGACGCCCAGTCCGCCCACGAGCCCCGCCGTGAGATCGCTGACGATGTCGCCGTAGAGATTCTCCAGCAGCAGAATGTCGAACTGGTTGGGGTTCGTCACCAGCTGCATGCAGAGGTTGTCGACGATCTTGTCGTCCGCCTCGATGTTCGGATACTCCGTGGCCACGTTGCGGAAGCACTGCAGAAAGAGGCCGTCGGACATCTTCATGATGTTGGCCTTGTGCACCGCGGTGACGCGCTTGCGGCCGTGCGTGCGCGCGTACTCGAACGCGAACCGGGCGATGCGCGTGGAGGCTTTCTCGGTGATGATCTTCAGCGACTCCACCACGCCGGGCACGACCTCGTGTTCCAGTCCGCTGTAGAGGTCTTCCGTGTTCTCGCGCACGACCACCAGGTCGATGTCCTCGTAGCGCGTGATGATGTTCGGCATCGACTTCACGGGACGGAGGTTCGCGTACAGGTCGAGCGTCTTGCGCAGGCGCACGTTGATGGAGGCGAAGCCGGTGCCCACGGGCGTGGTCACCGGTCCCTTCAGCGCGACCTTGTTGCGCAGGATGGAATCGAGGACGTCCTGCGGCAGCGGATCGCCGAAGCGCGAGATGGCCTCCGCGCCGACGAAGAACTTCTCCCACTCCACGTCCACGCCGCTGCACTCGATGATCTGCACCACCGCGGCCGTGACCTCGGGGCCGATGCCGTCGCCGGGAAGAAGGGTGATCTTATGTTTGGCCATCACGTACCTCGGAGTTCAATTTCTGTGCGCGCTCGCGCGCTGCCTGCGGATCGAACCGCAGCGGGAAGATATCGCGAAGCGCGGCGTGCTCCGGCAACTCGTCGAGACAACGCTCGATGCTCTCCAGCGCCGCCGGGATGAAGTCGAGATAGTGCATGCGCCCGCGGGTGATGGGCTGCTTGGCGAACGTGCCCAGGATCTTGATGGAGCGCTGCAGCAGCACTTCGAAATAGCGGCGCCGCACGTCGCCCGTCGCGTTCGTGAGAGCGGCGTAGTGATCGAGCAGCTCCAGCTCCGCGTCGTCGCCGATGATCGTGGCCACGCCGCGGTCGCGCAGCAGCGAGGCCAGGTCATACATATCAGGACCCATTCTCAGGTCCTGATAATCGATCAGAAATATCGCGTCGTTTTGTACGTGCAGATTCTGGCCATGAAAATCGCGGTGACATAGCACGTACGGATGATGGGCGATATTCCCAGCCACGGCCCGCAGCGCCGGACGCAGATCCCCATGGCTGCTCATCAGCTTCTCGACGTAGAACTCGCGGGCCATCTCCAGCTCGTTGGCGAAGAACTCGGCCGTGAACGGCGCGTTCAGACCGCGATCGGGCGCCTGCTGAAACGCCGCCAGCAGCTCGATGGCTCCGCGATAGAGCCGCAGCCCTTCCCGGCGATCCTCGTGCAGGACGTCGAAGAGCGTGCGATCGCCCGCGTCATGCTGCAGCACGGCCACGTCGCACGCGTGCAGGACCTCGGGCACGCGCACGTGCGGCGCGACGGCTTCCGTCGCGCCCAGGTAGCGGCGAAGCTGCGCGCGGACCTCCTCGGGATACCAGGCCAGCATGTACGTGCGGCCGTCCGCAGCGGTGACGCGAAAGTACGCGCGCACCGACGCGTCGCCGGCCAGCGGCCGCGCGCTCCAGCCGCGGCCGAGCCATCGATCGAGCCACGATGCTGCTTCGCCGGGAACGCTCACACTACTTCGGCGCCGGGCCCTGCTCGTCGGGAGCGGCGTCGCGGACCACCACTTTCGTGATGGTCACCGGCTCGTTGGGGCGATCATTGGCCCCCTTCGGCGCCTTGACGATGGCGTCCGCCACCTCCATCCCCTTCGTCACCTGGCCGAACACCGTGTACTGCTTGTCGAGGAACGTCGAGTCGGCCACGACGATGAAGAACTGCGACGATGCGCTGTCGGGATGATTGGAGCGGGCCATCGAAACGATCCCGCGCTTGTGCGAGACCGTGTTGAACTCGGCCTTCAGCTTGTTCGGAGAACCGCCCGTGCCCCACGTGTGCGTCGCATCCGACTTCGTGTTCGGATCGCCGCCCTGGATCATGAATCCGGGGATCACGCGATGGAACCTCGTCCCGTCGTAGAAGCCCTGCTCGGCGAGCTCGAGGAAATTGCGGACGTGATTCGGCGCGATGTCGGGAAAGAAGCGGATGTTGATCTGTCCCGCGGTGGTGTGCAGCTCGGCTACTTTGTCGCTCATCGTCTTCTCCGTTACTGCGCGGTCTTTTCGGCGGCGGTGGCGTCGCGCACGACGGCGTTGGTGATGGCTACGGGCTCGATGGGCGTCTCTCCGCGCGTCGGCGCGTTGACGATCCTGTCGACGACGTCCATGCCCTGCGTCACTTCGCCGAAAACCGTGTACGCGTTGTCGAGCTGCGAGGCGTCGGCCACGCAGATGAAGAACTGCGACGACGCGCCGTCCGGATCGCCCGTGCGGGCCATGGAGAGAATGCCGCGCCTGTGCGGGCGGCTGTTGAACTCGGCCTTCACGTTGTGGTCGGAGCCGCCTGTGCCCCACGTCGACGGATCGCCGTTCTTCGTGTTCGGATCACCGCCCTGAATCATGAAGCCCGGGATGACGCGGTGGAACTTCGTGCCGTTGTAGAAGCCGCTCTGCGCGAGATCGATGAAGTTGCGGACGTGGTTCGGCGCGGAGTCGGGGAAGAAGCGCACGTTGATCTGCCCCAGCGCGGTGTGCAGCTCGACGATCTTGTTCTCGTACGCCTTGATCGGCTTCTCGGCCGCGGGGGCGGGTGCGGCGGACGTCATCGGCGCCGTGGCCGTCGAATCCCGGGCGTCGGCCTGCTCCGGCTCGACGTTGTCCCCGCCGTTCTGCGAACACGCGCCGAGCGCCAGAAAAAGGACTACAGGAAGAAAAGCTTTCAAAGGAACCTCCTCGGTCAAAGGAGGCGAATCGTAGCAAACATGATTCCGGCGCAGCGCGCGAAGCCGCTACCGCCGCGAAACCACGGTCGGCTGTGCCGGTCCCGTCGAGATGCGGATGTCGCCATCGGCCGCCTGCAGGATGATCTTGTCGCCGCCGCCGTTCAGTTTGCCCGTCGCGGTGATGCGCGTCTTGCCGCCCACCTGTTCGCGGCTGATCGAGAGGCCCGGGATGTCCGAGAGGATCAGGTCCGTGTCCGGATCGGACGTCAGGATCGTCGCTTCCACGTCCGCGCCGAATTGCGGGGAGACGTTCAGGACCACGTTGCCTTTGGCCGTCCTGGCGTCGACTTTCTGCGATTTCATCGTGGGGTCGACCGTGATGGCGATGTCGCCCGACTCGGTCTGCGCGTCCACCGACGCTGCGGCCTGGCGCACGTGGATGTCGCCGCCGCCCGAGTAGAGGCGGGTGGGACCGCTCGTGTAGAGCAGGCGGATCGTGCCGCCGCTGGTCTGGATCGCGCCGCCGCGGCGCGCGGAGTCGATGAGGATGTCGCCCGCGCGCGTCGAGGCTTCGATGGGACCGCCGATCTCGCCGAACTGCAGCGGACCGCCGCGCGAGATCACCTTCGCCGCTCCGCCTGTCGAGCCGATCTGCACTTCGCCCGCGCCGGTGAAGATGTCCGCCTTCCCCGTCACTTCCTGCACGCGCACGTCGCCGAGGTTCGTGCGAAACGTGAAGTCGCCGACGATGCGCTGCTGCTGCGGTCCCGGCGTGATCACGGGCATCGGCGTCGGTGCCGCGCGGCGGACCGACACGGCCGTACGCACGGGCACTCCGCCCGCGTACACCTGCACGTTGCCCATCAGCGAGGCCGTGCGCAGCGTCGGGCCGCCGGGCGCGTTGACCGTGCCCGTGAAGGTGTGCCCGATGAAGGTGCCGCGCGCGGGAAAGTGCGTGCGAATGTCGCCCTTGACCGTCTCCGCGACCCAGCGGAATCCGGCATCGCGCGGGATGGTCGCGGTGATGTCGCCGTTGACCGACGTGAGCAGCACATTGCCGCGCAGCGCCGGCGCGATGAAAAAGATCGAGCCGTTCACGCTCTCCGCGATGGCCGGCCCGAGGATGTCGTCGAGGACGATCTGGCCGTTGAAGTTCTTGACCTGCACGCCGCCGCGCACGCCGCTCACCTTGATGTGATCGCCGCTGGTGGTGATGATGCGCACCGACGCGCCGCGCGGCACGCGAACGTTCCACGCCACCGAGGTCTGCCACTCCTTCGTCGCGCCCGGCGTGATGGCCATGCGCGCGGTGCGCAGCTTCTCGTTGCCGCCGATGATCAGCGTCGTGTGCCGGCGCCCTTCCTCGATCGCGTCCATGTCCACGCCGTCCACGCGCTTGAAGAGCATCGCCTCCACGTCCGGCGAGTCCTTCACCGTCACGATCACGTTCCCCGCCGGATTGTCGAGGATGAACGTGCCGTTGGCCGCCAGCGGGAAGGTCTGGTCGGACTGGAACGTCCGCGACACCCGCGCCGCGAACGCGGTGGCGCAGGTGAGGATGACGATCGCTGCAGTGAGAACGCGGGTCTTCATCGCTTACGGTTTGATGTTGCTCAGGGCCTCCGCCGCCTTGACGCGGACGTAGAGATTCTCGTCATCCTGGTTGGCCTTCTGGCGGAGCGTGTCCACCATCGAGCGGTCCAGCACCGTGCCCGAGCGGGTCATGTTGGCCAGCGCCTCGACCGCCTTGATGCGCACCGCGGGATTGGGATCGCTCTTCAGCGCGGCGATGAGCGCGTCGCGCGTCTGCGAGGCCACCGACGGCGGGAGCGTGGTCAGCGTCTCGATGGCGCGGAGGCGCACGCCCTCGTGCTGCTCGTCATTGCTGAGCACCTTGGCCAGCGAGCGCGCGATCTCCGGATCGGCGTACGTCGGGTCGGAGTACGTCTGGCGCACCCACTCCAGCGTGTCGTTGCGCGGCGTGACGGCGTTGTCGTTCTCGAGCACGTACGACAGCAGGCGGACCATGCTCTTGTCGCGCGGGTTGCCGTTGACCGTCCAGCGCGACGTGACGTCGAACGAGACGGCGATGTTCTGATCCGATGCGTCGGCGTCGAGGAACTGCAGGTTGGTGATGTTGGGGCGTCCCTGAATCTCCGGGCTGAGCGTGTTCGCATCGAGCACGCGCGTCTCGGCCAGCGACACGGGACGATAGTTGCCGCCCGCGGGCTGAATCGTTGCGCGCGTCGGCGCGATGGTCGTATCGACGCGCTTCGCGCCGGCGAAGTAGCCGCCGCCCGCGAGCAGCACCACGGCCGCGGCCTGCGCTACCCACTTGAACGCCGGCTTGCGATGAAAAGGCACGACGTTCTTCGGCAGCTCGGCCACGAGGCCCGCGCGCTCGAGGAACTTCGCCTTGACCCGCCCCGGCACCTCGACCTCGGGCAGATCGCCGAGGATCGACCAGGTTTCCTTGCAGGCGTTCCAGTCGTCGGTGCACACCGCGCAGCTCTCGATGTGCTGATGGGCCGCCTCGCGCCGCGCCGCATCGAGCGACTCGGTGATCAGAAGCGGCATGTTCTCGTTCACTACCGTGCAATCACGCATTGGCTACCCCAGCCCTGCTCCCCATCGAGGTGAGCGTTTTCTTCAGTGTTTCCATGGCCCGGAAGACGCGCGTCTTCACGGCGCCCTCCGAACAGCCGGCGATCTGTGCGATCTCGGCGTACGACAGTCCCTGGTAACGCGACAGCAGGATGGCCTCGCGCTGCTCCGGCGTGAGCGTGGCCAGCGCCTTGCGCACGAGCTGCTCGTTCTCGCGCTGCTCGAGCGTGCGGTCGGGCGAGTAATCGCTCGACGCGGGCAGCTGCACCAGCACGTCGTCGCTCTCCTTCGATTTGTTGTCCGCTTTTCTCAGGTAATCCCGGCACCAGTTGGCCGTGATCGAAAAGAGCCACGTGGAGAGCTTGGCGTCCCCGTTGAACTGATTCGCGTACCTCAGCATCTTGACAAAGACTTCCTGCGTCGCGTCTTCGGCCGCCTCCGCGTTCTTGAGGAAGCGGAACGCGAAGTTGTAGATCCTGCCGCTGTAACGGTCGTAGATCTCGGACGCGGGGGAGAAATCGCCCGCCTGAACGATGCGCATCAGCTCCTGATCGCTCAGGTGTCTCATCTCCCCTGTTTCTCTGCCTTTGGACGCGGACATGGCCGAAAAGGTTCTTCTCTGGACCTCAGGCCGCCGGAACAAGCGTCACCGCTGCTTCATTCGGCACCGGCTCAGACCGGTCGATCCGCGCCGCCACGAGCGCGAACAGGTTCAACATCGTGTAGAACACCTCGGTATCCCCGAAGTTGAACTCGAACAGCCCCGCCACGGCCAGGCTGACCACGACGGCAATCCCCGCCTCCGCCCACGGGCGCTCGGGGCAGTGCCACGCCTTCGCGCATTCGCGAATAAACAGCGCCAGCAGAAGAAGATAGGCTGCGAGGCCGATGATCCCGCGCTCGGCCCAGAGCTGGATGACATTGTTGTGCAGATGCGGCGGCCGCGGCCGCGGCGCGTCGTGCTTGCGATACAGCGCGTAGCTCTCCTTGACATTGGCGGGACCGACGCCGAGGACGGGATGGTCGCGGATCATCTCCACGCCGGCCTGCAGCATGCGGATGCGGTCGAAGTTCGAGGACTGCCGCGTGTCGAACGTCGAGATGAGCCGCCCGAAGAGATCGATGGGCATGAAGGTGATGAAAAGCACCAGCAGCGGAGCCGCGTAGACGAGCATCCGCGCGCGCGAGGCCATGATCACGACGAACAGCGCCACCACCCAGCCCAGCCACACGCTGCGCGTGAACGTGAGCAGCAGCGTCAGCGCGGAGAGCGCGGCCGCAGCACCCTGCCACCACTTCCGCTGATGCCAGAACAAAACGAGCATCATCACCGACAGCGGCAACAGGATTCCGGAATACGTCATCACGTGCGACGACGGGCCGTTGATGCGATGCTCGAGATCGCGCTGGTCGAAGAACACGAACTCGATCAGCCCCCAGCACGCACCGCCGCCGGCCACCAGCGCCCACGCCCACGTGGCCCAGTCGCGCAGCCGCGGGATCTCGCGATAGAGAATGATCGCGCAGGGAAAGATCAGGATCTTGAACCAGAGCATCCCCTCGTACGCCTGATGGATGCGCTTCTCCGCAAACACCGCGGAAATGGTGGAGATCAGCGCGTAAACGACGAGCGGGAAGTAGAGGATGTGAAACGTGAACCGCGCCTGCCGTTTCGCCAGCGCCCAGCCGAGAAAGAAGATGGACCAGAACGCGCCCAGCTCGAGGCCGGCGATGGTCACCGAGAAGATGATGTGCAGGAGATAGAAGATCGCTGACGCGATCAGTAGGGCTGAGCGAGGAGAGATGAACGGTGAACGTTCTGGATTCTGCTCATCGCTCATCTCTCATCGTTCATCGCTGTTCTTCGAACGCTTCCTCGACCAGCATGACCGGGATGTCGCTGACGATGGGATAGATGCGCCCGCACTTTACGCATTGCAGTCCCTGTTCGACGACCGGCTCTTCGCCGCGGAACTTCTCGCGGAACTTGTCGCGCACGGAGGCGCGGCGGGCGTCGGCCAGCGGCACGAGCTTGACCTCTTCCTTGCACAGCGGACACGCTAGAATCTCGAGCAGTTCCTGATCGACGGCCATCGCCGCGGGACTATAACAAATCTTGCGCATCCTCCATCTCGCTGCCGGAAACCGCTGGACGGGCGCCGCCGCGCCTGCATTCGCGGAAGTGGAAGCGCTGCGCGCCGCCGGTCACGACGTGCACTACGCGTACGTGGGCGGCTACAAGCTGCAGGCGAAGATCGGGCATCACTCCTTCGCCCATCCGATCATCGAGAAGGCGCAGCATCCGGCCGCGTTCGTGCGCAGCGTGAAGGCCATCGACCGGCTCGTGCACGCGCACGGCTTCGACATCCTGCATGCGCACCTCACCTACGATCACTGGCTGGCGCGTCTCGTGGCGCGCGATCATCCGAACGTGCGCCTGGCGCGTACGTTCCACGCGCGGCGCGTGCTGCGCCGCGATCCGCTCTCGCGCGCGCTCTTCCACGCCACGCAGCTGCGCTTCGTCATCAATCACGCGTTCGACGTGCCGAAGGCCGTGTTCACGCCGCCGCCCGTCGATCACCGCCAGTTCCATCCCAACGGTCCGCGCATCGAGATCGAAGGCCCGCTCGTCACCGTGATCGGCAAGCTCTCGAAGGGCCGCGGTTTCGAAGAAGCCATTCACACGTACGCGAAACTGCGCGAGCTCACGCCGTGCCGTTTGATGATCATCGGGCACGGCGAGCATCGTCCGGCGCTCGAAGCTTTGATCGCGTCGCTCAACCTCGACGTCTTCTTCGCCGGCTACCATGAGGACGACCTGGCCGAGCATTACCGCGCGTCGAGTCTCCTCCTCTTCACGGCGCGCGGCTCGGACGAAGGACATCGCGCCATCCTCGAGGCCATGGCCTGCGGCGTACCGGTGGCCACGATGCCGATCGAAGGCGTCGATGCGCTGGTGCCGCCGGAGTGGATCGCGGCGTCGAACGATCCCGCGGCGCTCGCACACACCGCCGCCTGGATGCTGGCCAGCCATCCTGCCGATGCGTTCGATCGCTCGCTGGAGTTTTCGTACGAGCAGGCGGCGTCGCGCCTGCTGTCGGCCTACGGCCTATAGGTCATATAGGTCCTATAGGTCCTATAGGTCGTATACGTCCTATGCCTGCGCGATCACTTTCAATTCCACCGCGATCGGAGTCGGCAACGAATCCACGCCCACGGTCGTGCGCGTCGGCTGGATCTTCCCGAAGTACTCCCCGTACACCTTGTTGAAGCGCTCGAAGTCGCCCTTCATGTCGGTGAGGTAGACCGCGACGTCGACGACTTTCTCGAGCGAGCTGCCCGCCTCTTCGAGGATCGTCCTGATGTTCTCGATGCAGGCGCGCGTCTGCGCCTCGATGCCCGAGGGGATCTCGCCGGTCACCGGTTTGCGCGGACCGATGCCGGACAGGAAGAGCATGTTCCCGACGCGGCGCGCGTGCGGATACGGCCCGACCGGTTTCGGGGCCTTTTCCGTACGAATGACGTCCGTGCGAAGGACATCCTCGCCGCTCGACGACATCTCGCTCTGTTGATGCACGTCCGGACCCTGCTCCAGCACGTTGTGCGACTCCAGGCCCGTGCCGCTCGACCCCGCGAACGTGGGGATCGGACCTTCGTCGAATTCCTTCTCCCAGTCGATCTGCTTGCGCTCGTTCGGCGTCAATTCGACGATGCCGTTCCCCGTGCCCCACACGGGCTGGTAATCCCACACCTTGCCGTCGTACTTGTTGTGCTCTCCCATCACCGCGCCGAGCCACCAGATGGCTTTGAAGCCCATGTCCGCATTGGCCTCGCGCGCAAAATCGCGCGCCACCTGGGCCACGTCTTCCAGTCTCCCTTCGCCGAGCATCTCCAGGATCTTGCGATTCCACTCGTCGTCTTTCTGCGACGAGATGCGGTCCTGCGCGGGATCGATGTCGGCCACCTCGTAACGATTGGAGAGATTGGTCACGCACACGACGATGGTCTTCCTGCCGTATGCCTCGATGGCCGCGCGCGCCGCGAATCCCAGCGCGCGCGTCTCCTCGCGCTCCGCGTAGATGTTGCACGAAACGACGGACGCGGGAATGGCGTTGTCGGGATTGAGGAGCTTCAACGCCACGACGGTCCCCGTGTCGATGGGAAAGCCGTGATAGTTCACCGTCGCGGCCTGCATGCCGTGCTCTTTGCAGATCCGGGCATAGAGCTTTCCGAATTCGGGATCGACGCGAAACTCGTACGGGATCTCCCCGAATTCGTACCAGTTCTGATCGACGAGCGTCCACGCCGGCTTGGGATCGACCTGAAACAAATGCCCGATCACGGAAAACCACTGCGTCGAATAGACGAGCATCAATTCGGCGCCGGACTTCGCTATCTCGCGTCCGACCGCCTCATATGAGCGACGCAGCGACGCCCATCCCGGATTCTTCTCCGGCGCCAGGAGCGGATGCGGCTGACCGGGCACCACGTACGCTTTCAGCAATTGAGAATTGTGAATTGTGAATTGAGAATTAGCGCTCACGCGTTCGCCCTCGCTTTTCGCACGATGGTGGTCAGGATTGCCACGATCTCATGGCACTCCCGGATCAACTGCTCCGCCTGATCGTGCTCCGAAATCTTCTCGCTCGCATGCAGCAATCGCAGCCAGAAATGCGTCTCGCGCGCTTCTTTCAACGCGATCGCGCACTTTGAAATGAAATCCGCGCGGCTCTGCCCGGCATCCGCCTCCTCTAGATTCGCGCCGATCGAGCTGCCCGCACGCAGCAACTGCTTCCCCATCTCCCGAGCGCTCACCCCTCGCGTAAACAGCACGTCCACGAGCCGCACGATCGCAACGGCAAACGCGAATGCCCGCCCCTGAATATCAGCACCCTTCCCCATCAATAAATTCTCAATTCACAATTCTCAATTGGCGACGTCCGGCTCAATTCTCAATTCACAATTCCCAATTCTCAATTCGCGACGCGAACGTGCGACACAGCACGTTCGCGGAGCGCGGGGTCCCAGCCCACAACAGCATTCCCCGTCCCGATCACCGTCCAATATCCATAAACCTCGGCCGGATAATCGGGAAAGTCCAAAGCCGACAGCATCCAGGCCAGCGACCCCGCCTTCACCTCGGATACCGCGTGGTCCATGAACTCGGGCAGTACGGCGATGAGCTCGCGCGTCCGCCCTTTGCGCATCAGGTCGATGACCTGCATGTCCCACAGGTATCCCGAATGCTCGTAAACGTGCTCCCGCGACATGTCCTCCGGGATTTCCGGCTCGGTCGTGAAGTGGCGGTGCGACAGCGTGTTCGACGCCAGCAGCACCGCGCGGCGGCCGCTTTTCTCGATGGCCCGCTTCGTGGCCTGCCCCAGCGTGATCATCTGCTGCTGCCCCATTTCGTTGGAGAAGTAGTAGGGCGAATTGTTGGACGAAATCCCCACGATGGGCACGTCCCAGTCGGGATTCATCATGTGACACGACACGATCGTTCCGTAATCAACGCGGAAGTGGGGATTTCTCATCATCTTGGTGATGAGGCCCATTTCCTTCCCTTCTTCCGCGATCAATTCCGCCAGTTCCACGTCCACTTTCACGTCGTATTGAAAGCGGAAGAGATTGGGGAAGATCGGATCGACGGACAGCCCGTGGAATTCGGGCAATCCCAAAAAGTGATGGCCGATGACGGTCTGCCAGTGCGGCGAGTGCACGAGAAAGACATCCGGCTTCTTGTCGAGAAAGTGTTTGCGGGCGCGCTCGTAGCCCCAGCGCAGCACTTCCCAGCCGCATTCGGACTTCGGCTCGTTGCGCCAGTGATTGTCGCCGTAGACGATGTGCGGGGGATGGGGGGCCAGAACGCCGCCGATGATTTCGCCTTTGCTCATAGTGTTCACCGATTGAAGGGGACTTCGTTGATCCAGTGGAAGCCGCGTGTATTCAGCAGGTATTCGTTATCCGGCTCCCGATGCGTGACCGCGTGAATGCGCGCGCCGTCAAAGTCGCCGTCGACGATCAGCGTGTTCTTGTCCGGACGCGTGTATAGCAACAAGGCCCGGAACGCGGGCGTGTCGCGTTTCTTCAACGAGAAACGCGCCTGATTGAGCTCGATGCCATAGCGATTCCTGTGATCGTTCATCAACTGAATGGACATGCCCTGCGGGTAATCGAAGATGAGGCGCCGCCAGCGAGTGAGGTCGGTGATGAGCGGCGGCTTTGCGACGCCGTTGACCTGCAGTTCATCGACGCGCCACACGCCGCGGAGTGACGACCGGGTCTCCAGTTGTTTGCCATACTCGCGCGTATCCTTGATCATCAGCGCGCAGACCGCGATCACCACCGCCGTGCGGATGGCGACCTTCCACCACGCCACGCGCGGCACTTCGCGCACGAGCGCAAACCGCAGTCGCCGCGCGTCATACGCGATCAGGAACAGCGCCTCGCTGAGCAGGAAGACCGAGAAGATCTTCACCGGCACGTCATAGAAGAAATTCAGCGCCGCGACCTGCGTCATCACGCCCGCGGTGACGAGAGCGCCGATGAGTGCCGTACGGCGCATCATCAACAACAGGCCGCCGGCCATCTCGCCGAGGCCGGAGAAGATCACGTAGGCGGGCGAGGCGCCCATGAACGTCCAGAGCATTCCCATCGGCGAGGCGTCGCCGAACGGCTGCACCAGGCGGTCCAGCGACGGCGGCGGGAACTGCGTGGGGATCACTTTCGCGGAGCCATAGACCAGCATCACGTAGCCGAGGGCGAAGCGGAGGTAGGTGTGGAACCAGTGCTTGAGGCGATCGCTGACCGGACCGCGCGACGCGATCGTCCAGATCAGCGCGATGAGCAGCGAGATCACGCTGACGACGAGGAGCTGCGCCCAGTGCCAGCTCGTGTCCCCGCTGCCGGTGAACGTCCGCGAAGGCGTCGTGCCGAAGAGCGCCCGGCCGACCGGCGCGACGAGCACGTTCCACGCGGTATTCGTCGCTTCCTCCGCTATTTCCCCGCCGGGAATGGCGCTCACGGGAAACGGGAAGTTCAAGAGCGCGAAGAACGCGAAGCAGAAACGGAACGCGGCATCACGCAAGCTTGACGCAGACATTCTTCGCCTCCGTGAAAAACTGCAGCGACTCGAATCCGCCTTCACGGCCCACGCCGCTGTCCTTCATTCCGCCGAACGGCACGCGCAGGTCGCGCAGCAGCCAGCAGTTGATCCACACCGTCCCCGCGTGCAGTTGCGCCGCGACGCGATGCGCGCGTTTGAGGTCGCGCGTCCACACCGTCGCGGAAAGACCGTAGCGCGTCGAGTTCGCGAAGCGCACCGCCTCGTCGTCGCCGTCGAACGGGGTGATGGTCACGACCGGTCCGAAGATTTCCTCCTGCAGCACGCGACAGTCGCACGTCAGGCCCGTGATCACCGCCGGCTCGACGTAGAAGCCTTTGCGATCGACGCGATTGCCGCCCGTGACGATCGTGCCGCCTTCCTCTTTCGCCAACGCGATGTAGCCCGTGACTTTTTCCAGATGCGCGGCCGAGATCAGCGCGCCGATGTCGGTGTCCGCATCGAGCGGGTCGCCGATTTTCAATCGGCGCGTGGCCTCGACGAAACGCGACACGAATTCATCGTGAATCGACCGCTCGACGAAGATGCGCGAGCCGCACAGGCAGATCTCGCCCTGATTCCAGAAGCTGGAGCGGATCGACGTCGCCACCGCGTCCTCGAGATCCGCATCCGCAAAAATCAGATTCGGATTCTTGCCGCCCAGCTCCAGCGAAAGCTTCTTGAACATCGGCGCCGCCGCGGCTGCGACCTTCGCGCCCGTGACGGTGCCGCCCGTGAACGAGATCAACGGCACGTCCGGATGCGCGCAGATCGCGGCGCCGGCTTTCGGCCCCGTGCCGTGCACGATGTTCATCGCGCCCGGCGGCACGCCGGCTTCGAGCGACAGCTCGGCCAGCCGCTGCGCGGTGATCGGCGTCAGCTCGCTCGGCTTGGCCACGCACGTGTTGCCGCTGGCCAGCGCCGGCGCGATTTTCCACGACAGCAGATACAGCGGCAGGTTCCACGGCGAGATCAATCCGGCCACGCCCATGGGCTGGCGCAGCGTGTAATTGAGCGCGGTGGAGTCGGTGGCGTGCGCCTCGTTCGACTGATGAAGAATGGCCGTGGCGAAGAATCGAAAGTTGGCCACGGCGCGGGGGATGTCCAGCCGCTTCGCCAGCGAAATCGCTTTTCCGTTGTCGCGACTCTCCATCGTCGCCAGCTCGTCGAGGTTCCGTTCGATGAGATCCGCGAGCTTCAGCAGAATTCGCGAACGCTGCTCGGCCGGCGTCGCGCTCCAAGCCGGAAAAGCATTCGAAGCGGCGCGCACCGCATCGTCAACGTCTTGACCATCGCTGTCCGGAATCTCGGCGATGACTTCGCCGGTCGCGGGCTCGACGTCGTCGAAATACGTCTTCGACCTGGGCGCGACGAACGCCCCGCCAATGAAGTTAGCGAGGCGCAACCGCGAACTCCTCGGGATCGAACTCCCAGCGATCGACGTCGGGATCCCACGAGTCCCACGGAACGATCCTGGCCATCCGCTCCCGCAGATTGGGCGGAATGACCTCCGGGACGATGAATGCTTTCTGCCGCCGCAGCTTGTACGGATTGCGGAACTCGAAGCCGAGGACGCCGAGGATGTATCGGGCGATGTACCAGGTGGCCTGCGGGTTCCAGCCGTGCGCGATCTTCACGACCACGCCCAGGCCCTCGGGGTATTCGGGATGCTCGATGGAGAGACCGAGCAGGCCGTCCGCGCCTTCCTTCGCCAGCACGCGGCCGCCGCACGCTTTGAGGATCGTCGAGTCGAGGCGATTGAAGCCGCCGATGAGATCGGGATGCGTGACCATGGCGCGCCAGATCCAGTCCTGCTCTTTTTCCGTGACCAGGTTCGCGAAGAGCTTGGCCAGATCGGTGACCGTGTTCGAGACGGTGGGCAGGCCGCAGCCGTCCTTGGCGATGACGCCGGTCTTCCATTCCGGTCCGAGGACGCTCTTGATGTAGCCGAGGTACTCCTGGAAGAAGGGATGGTGCGGCCAGACGTAGCCGACGCGGCGCCACCCTTTGAGCCGGCAGCCGCGCAGGATCGCGGCGTGCTCGCCGGAGCAGCAGTGATACCAGCGCCGCGGGCGGCGCACCTGCCGGCCGAACTGCACGAGCGGCACGTCCAGCGGCGCCTGCATCATGCCCCACTCGGCCTCGCGCAGAATCGAGCGCGCGGTGGCGACGTGCTCGGCATCGCCGTTGTGCGACGCGACCGAGATGGCCTGCTGTTCGCTCGTGAGCTCGCGCGCGAACTCCCTGGCGAAGACTTTCATCATGATCGGCTTCACCATCGAGCGGCCGTAGACCTCGACGTTGCCGCCGAATGAGTACAGGACATTCTTGCCCGTCACCCACGACACCGCGCCGTGGATGGTGTTCTCGGCCACGCCGTTGCGGCGGTACTCGACGAGCGGCTGCCAGTTCGGCATCGCCCGCGCGAAATTCGGGGCCGCGGATTCATCGAAGGCGGCGACCCTGTCGTCGTTGTTGATGACCGTCATCGTCGAAGAGTCGAGAGTATCGCACGCGCCATTTCGGGCGGCACGAGCGTCAGTGGAAATGCACGGCGACCATCACGAGGAGCGCGGCCACGGACAGCCCGAGGCCGAGCGCGTTGCGTTCGTTGTGGCCGCCGCCGCGACGGAATTCGAGCGCGAGCGCGATCAGGCCGGTGAGCACGCCGACCGGCGCAATGAGCACACTCAGCCATCCGAGCAGTGGTCCCGTGCACACGAGGACGGCGGAGACGATCCCGACCCAGAACGTCGCGTTTCCGAGGGTTGTCGGCGGTGCGGGATGAGCAGTCGTCCAGCGACGCAACGCGAGGAAGACGTTGATCGCCGCCCAGAGCGCGACGGCAATCGCGGCCGGATACCACGCGAATTGCCGGAAGTACGACCACTTCTCGGCCGGCGGCGTCGCCAGGAACCAGAAGGCGAGCGCAGTCGCCCCGACGACTCCGGCGAGGAGCAGCACCTGATCGACGACAACGCGGCGGGGACTCTCGAGTGCGCTCACTGGTAGCTCCGCGCCACGCGCTCCATGAAGTCGCGCATGTTCTTCATCACTCGCTGGGAATCATGATTATTGAAGTCGAACCAGAGCATGAGCCGGTCCTCGGGATCGAAGCGATCCTTCATCTGCTGCGCGATCTGCTCCGCGTTTCCGACCAGCGCGTTGTTCGTGGCGCGGCGCACTTTCTCTTCGTCGAGCGTGCCTTCGAGCGCGCGCCAGTAGTTCGAGAGCGCGTCCCTGGCCTCGTCCTGCGCCTTCGCGGGATCGTCGTTGATGAACACGAGCACCGTGCGCGGCATGAGCCGGCGATGCCACCCGCCGCCGTCGGGATGGTAGTGCGTGGCCATGCGCTCGTTGGTCTTCTCGATCTCGTCGCCCGGCGTGATGGAGAGGTTGAAGACGCCGACGGGCAGAATCGTGTTCGCGAAGATCTGCGTCGCGGGATCGTGCGAGCCGATGGAGAGACGCAGCAGATCCATGCGCGGCTCCTGCGGGACGATCTTCAGGTTCGGGAATCGCCAGCGCGGCGCGAGCGGGATTTCGTCAACGTCTTGACCATACGCGTCGACGACGCGCCGCCAGTCGACGTCGGTGCGGAAGTCTTTTCGCTGCAGGCTTCTCCTGGCGATGTCTTCGTCACTGAGCGTTTCGCCTTTGAGCAGGCGCAGAAAAATCTCCGTGGCTTCCTCGAAGATCTTGTTCTTCACCACCGGCCACGCCGCGGCCTCGACGGGATCGCGCGGAACGATGCCGTACGGCACGTTGATGAACGGAAAACGTCCGCTGGCGAAGCCCACCGTCAGCAGGCGTTTTTCCTCGGGATCGAGTCCGTGCAGCGTCAGGAACGTCTTGATGCGCTCCGCCGCGGCGATGGGACCGCCGTTGCAGAGGATGTTCATGATCGCGGAGCCGATGCTGATGCGTTTCGTGCGCGCGAACACGCGATGTGCGAGCTGGAGGATGTCGGTGTTCAGTCCGATCTCTCCGATGAAGTGCGGGATGACCGCCCCGGGATTGGTCTTCTGCACCTCGGTGGAGAGGTGACTCTCCGCCACCCACGCGGTGCCGAAGCCGAGGCGGTCGGCCAGCTCGATCTGCTCGAAGAAGTTCTCGAACATCACGCGCTCGCTGGGCACGTATCCGTGCACGTCGGTCTGGCAGATCGAGAAGAAGATGTCGAGCTCCATCGGAGGCGCTTACATTAGGCGACATGAAACGCGCGATCAACTTCATCGCACTCCTGGCCATCCTCGGGTGCGCCGTTCACGTTCCGCTCAACTCCTACGGACTGCGCGTCGTACCGGATGTGCGCACCTACGAGCGACTCGCGGCCGCCGACCCGTCGACGCGCCTGGTCGATCTGTCGTCGTTGAACATCCCGCTCGACATCCGCTACGCGACGCCGAACAACTTCATGAAGCAAACGCTCTATCCCGCGGCACGTGCATTCCTCCGCGCGCCGGCTGCGCAAGCACTGGCCGACGCCGATCGCGAGCTCGCCGCGCGCGGCCTCGGCGTCAAAGTCTTCGACGCCTATCGCCCCTACCGCGTGACCGTGGCCATGTGGGAGCCGATCAAGAATCCGGACTTTGTGGCCGATCCCGCGAAAGGCTCGCGCCACAACCGCGGCGCGGCGGTCGATCTCACGCTGATCGACCGCGCGAGCAGTGCCGAGCTCCCCATGCCCACGCCCTACGATGACTTCACGCCACGCGCGGCGCACGCCTTCACCGACCTCCCGCCCGAGGTGCTCGCCAACCGCGCGCTGTTGAAAGAGGTGATGGAGCGCCACGGCTTCGAAGCCCTCCCCTCGGAATGGTGGCATTACGACTTTGCGGGTTGGCGGAAGTACGAGCTGATGGATGTGCCGCTGGACGAATTGCGGTGAGGAACCTACGTTGCTTGCATCGCGTCCCAAGGCAGAGGAGAAATCAAATGCGTGCAATCGTCACGATCGTCGCCTGTGGTCTCTTGTCGTTCGTCGTCGCGTGTGGCGGCACGGATGGCAGTCATCCGGCGAATGACAGCGGAAAGCCGGCGCAGGTAACGGGCAACGACGGCAGCCATCCCGCGCAAACCGCGGGCAACGACGGCACGCATGGCGTGCAGTCTGCCGGAAACGAGGGCGTGCACCCCGTAGAGGCCAGTGTTGCCGGAAAGGACGGCACGCATCCGGCGCCGGCTCAGCAAGCGGGGTCGGACGGCGTCAAGCCCGCACCGGCGAAGGCCGGCGAAGCGACGCACGGCGCCGAGGCTGCGCAGGCTGCGATGAAGCCGTGAGTTTACGGGCGGGCAGAAAGCCCGCCCACATTTCTAAAACCGCGTCACCACCGAGATCGAGCCCACCTTGTAGTGCTGCGACGTGTCGTACGCGGCGTCGATCTGGAAGCGCGGCCAGGCGATGCCGGCGCCGATGCTCATGTGGGTCTGGTCCTCGCCTGCGGGATAGAGCATCGACTCGGCGATGAACTGCGGGTTGTTGAGCGGGCCGGTCCATTCCACGGAGTGCTTCGGATCGCGCCAGTAGCCGGCGCGCAGCGCGATGGGGATTTTCGTCGTGAAAAAGTACTCCGCGCCGACGTGAAGCTCCGTCACGTCATCCGCTTCGAACGGCTGCTCGTTGAGCGCCCGCACGGCGGAGTTGATCGACTGAAAGTCGTCGACGAGATTCGAGTACGTCACGTGCACGGCGTCGGCGTTGATCGTGAGCGTCGGGATCGGGCGCACGGAGATGCCGAGGCCGGCCACGTCGGGGATGTGGAACGAGCTCGTGCCGACGGCGCCGAAGTCGAAGTTCGAAGCCGAGTCGGCGTAGAACAGCGGCGCGTCGAACTGCGGTCCCTGCTTGTACACGCCGCCGACGCTCACCTTTTCGTGAGGCTGCCACTTGAAGCCGAGCGCGAACGTGGTGTCGCTCTCCTCGACGATCTTCACGTCGCCGTCCTCCACGCGCGCGGTGGCCTGCACGACGACCTGCTTCGGATCGAGCTGCTGCGTGAAGCGGAACGTGAACGCGGACTCGAGGAAACGCTGATGCCGCACGGTCGCGCCGATGGAGAACTTCGGATGGATCTGCCACGCGCCCGCGAGTCCGAACGTGCGCTGCCGCACTTCCAGCGCCGAAACGAACGGATCGACGCGGAACTCGAGACATGAGAACGGATTGTTCGTCGTGCGGCGGCGATCGAGGCACTCCTGCCGCGTGATCGGTCCGCCGACGATCTGGTTGCTCTGCGCGGGAAGATAGAAGTTCGGGAGCGGCGTGACGTCGCCGGTGATCTCGTCCTCGCGCGCGACGACCACGCCGCCGCCCTGGTTGTTCAGCGGCTCGTGGTAGTAGCCGCCGATCGTGAAGTTCTTCGCGATCGGATAGACGAAGCTGCCGAACGTGACCACCACGCGATCGCTGTGATGCGTGAACGCAGTGCGCTCGACTGCGGGGAACGTTCCGCTGGTCGTGAACAGCTGCTGCTCGAGGTAGTTCCGCGCCTCGATCGATACCTCGGGCTTCCGCAGGATCGTCAGGCCGGCCGGATTGGCCTCGGCGGCGGAGGCGTCGTCCGCGAGGCCGAGGAACGCGCCGCCCATACCGAGGGAGCGCGCGCCGGGATTGCCGAAGTTGAATTGCAGGCCGGACAGGGCTTCGATGTCGACGTTCTGGGCTTCAGCGGCGAAGGCGCACAGAGTGATGGCGAGCAGGAGCTTACGCATGAGCGCAAGAATAGCAGGCCGTTGCCGCTAAACGCGCGCCCCGCGCACCGCTTCCACCACCGCCTGCAGCGCTTCATCCGGCGGGGCGAGTTGTTTCGCGCGATCTTTTCGCCAGCTCCATTCGACATTGCCCGCCGCCAGAGACTTCGCGCCGACGGCGATGCGCAGCGGGATGCCGATCAGGTCCGCATCCTTGAACTTCACGCCGGGGCGTTCGTCGCGATCGTCGAGCAATGCGTCGACGCCGGCCGCGAGCAGCTGTTCGTAAATCGAGTTCGCGGTGGAGACGACGTTCTCTTCCTTGCCCACGATCGTCACGATCACTTCGAACGGCGCGATGGGCATCGGCCAGATGATGCCGTCCGCGTCGTGGCTCTGTTCGATCGCCGAGGCGAC